>DAIUKI010000421.1:0-2900 GCA_036848255.1 Bacteroidales bacterium
ATTATCGAAGAAAACAAGATATGCAATAGTGGCTCTGGCCAGACTGGCAAAGGAATATGGCAAAGGGCCAATGCAAATCCGGATACTGGCTGAAGAGGAAAAAATACCTCAGAGTTTCCTTGAGAACATACTCCTGGAGTTAAAGAAAATAGGCATACTTGGCAGCAATCTTGGAAAGGCCGGGGGGTATTTCCTTTTAAAGAAACCGGAAGATGTATCCCTTGCTGATGTGGTGGATTATTTCGAAGGTACGATAGCATTGATGTACTGCGTCTCTGAAAAAATATACCGTCCCTGTGAATTCTGCAAGGACGAGACGACCTGTCGGATAAGAAGAGTATTTAAAGAGATCAACGACACCACCTATAATCTGCTGAGCAAAACATCCCTGGCTCAGTTAGCAAAGGCTTAGAGTATTCTTTATTTTGTCTTAAGCATCAATTTCCCCATGACAAATGAAACTTGTTTTTATGGATCAGTTGTATATTTTTGAGCCGGAGCGAAACGGATGCATATGAACCCGGAATTCTTGTTTTGGATTGCTTTTATTGCAATATTCTTAATTGGTTTTATTATCGATTTGCAGGCTGCAAAGCACAGGCATACCGAAGTAAGTATCGCGACAGCTCTTAAATGGACCGGAGTTTGGATCAGCGTTGCTTTGATGTTTGGCCTGGCCATTACTTTCTTTTATCCGATCAATGAAAATTCCGGAGTGGCCAGCAGAGGCATGATGGGAATGAAATTCTTTTCAGGCTACCTGACTGAATACATGCTTTCAATTGACAATCTTTTCGTTTTCATTATGATATTTACCATGATGAAAGTAAGGGAGGATGTTCAGCCAATACTGCTGAAGTTCGGAATATTACTTTCAATCATATTCCGTACGCTGTTCATCCTGGTTGGAATGACCCTGATTAACAGATTTGAATGGTTGATTTACATCTTCGGTGCTTTCCTGATAATCATGGCTGTCAAGATGGTCAAAGACGGGGATGATGAAGAATCAATCAATCCGGAAAAAAATCTATTGATCCGCGCTGCAAAAAAAATATTCACAGTTGATGTAAACAACCATAAACCTGTACTTCATTCACGCGTTGACGGGAAATTTGCAGTTACACCGTTCTTACTGACATTTTTATTGATTGGATCGACCGATGTGATGTTTGCAGTTGATTCTGTCCCTGCCGTCATCGGGGTAATTCAGGAAGGTAATCAGGTGCTGACATTGAATGAAAGCAATTTTCTGGCCATCACATCCAATGTATTTGCATGCATGGGGCTCGTTTCGCTGTTTTTCGCCCTTAACGGAATTCTGAAAATATTCAAATACCTGAAAACCGGGATATGTTTTATACTGTTTTTTGTAGGAGCAAAAATGATACTCTGCGCAATCGAATCCGTCAGCATGTTTTTCTCAAATCATTCATGGGTCTCATTCACTGTTATCCTTGCAACGCTGGCAATATCGATTTTGTATTCCATTGTTGAAAACAAGATTGTAACAAAGCGTCAGGCTCAGTAATCGAATAGCTTCCGGGAAAGAAGTGCACTAATGATTAATGCAAATTAGATTATTACTTATGATCGGGTTCCCCGGCATTAGCTGATGGAATTGAGTTTCGTTGATTTTTTGCCCAGCCTTTCAAACAGAGCTACCCAGAAATATTCCAGGCTGTATTTGAAATTAACCTTCCGCCAGAAAAACAGTACAACAGTCCAGAAGATAATATTTACCGCCCCAAATGCCAGGCATCCGTTAATAGTATCGTTCCAGCCCGGGAATAATCTTAAACCGGCAAGCCGGAACACCTCTGACACGGTTGTCTCCAGAAGGTATATGGTAAGGCTCACCCGGCTGAACCACTGTATTATAACAAGCTTCGACAGGACCGGGCTCCCGGGCGAGGGGTAGAATCTGCAAAGCACGATCATAAGAATGAACGCTCCAAGTTCAAAATTGGTTTTGAAATACCAGAAGAAATCAGGCTTCGAGATTGTTTTATCAAAGCTCATCATACCGGTAATCCCGTATACCAGAAAAAACAGTCCTACAGGAACCATTACCCTCTTCAGCAGGCGATCCTTTTCCTGGTATATCATCAGGCCGATCATGCTCCCGAAAATCCCGTAGGCCAGATATGGCATCAGCGGGTAAGGGTTTGCAAGAAGAAAACTCAGCAATATCCCTGAAAAGTAGCTGCGTGATTCAACCAGTCCGTCAAAAAACGGAAAGATGTTGATTCTCACGAACGAAAGCAGCATAATTGCGATGCCGGCTGATCCTGCGATCAGATAGAAATATCCTGTTTTGTTCAGGGTTCCCTTCCTGAAGATGAGAAAAAGCAGAAGGTTTAAAATAATCAGGTTCATGCCTATTGTTCCCACTGAAGATCCGTCAAACAGTTTAATGCTGTCCGGGGCAGTTAATGAACCGTTTCTGAAGAGATATGCCGTTGCGGTAACCATCGGCTGGTTGTTTACGAAATCTATGTTCCACCTTCCCAGAAAAAAATTCAGTATGAAGTGTACAACCAGGTAAAGCAGTCCGGCCATGATCAGAAAAGCAAAGGGTCTGAAGCTCATTTCATCCCTGGTTACCGAACCAAGCATTAGGGTATTTACTGCCATGGAGTAGATTATGAATACGCCGCCCCACAGTGCCATGAAACTCATCAGCACAACAATAATCGGAGGATTGCTGAAATCGAGCAGGTGGATCCAGGCAAAGTTGTAAGTAGAGGAATGGAGGAAAATGATCAGCATTATTGCCATGCCCCTCACCAAGTCAAGCGATCGGATGCGTTCGTTTCTCATACATCTTTTATTTCACAGATAACGCGGCTCAGTTTTCCTGAATTGATGTTCCTCAGCGGTTCGCCAAAAATTACTTC
>DAIUKI010000422.1:0-2894 GCA_036848255.1 Bacteroidales bacterium
GCAACAGCTGAACGTCGTGCAGATCCGCCAAAGTCAGCCTTTTGATCCCATGTGTTGGATCCGGGATCATACTCATAAAAGTCCTTGAGCCTGTTTTTGCCCTCCCAACCGGTTCCGATATAGCCTTTTGAATCTGTTCCGAAACCAACAGCCTGACTTCTGGCTGCACCGGGAAAATCAGCTTTCTGGGTCCATGAATTCTTGGTCGGATCATATTCCCAGAAATCATTATGAAATTTATCTCCGTCATAACCCGTGCCGATATAGGCCTTGGTCCCGATGGCAAAACCGACCGCATCAGCCCTCGGCAATCCATCAAAGTCAGATAACTCCACCCAGTTGCCGACAAGCACCACCTCAGGATCATCACATGATGTGAAGAAAGGTACACCCAGAATTAACACCAGTACTTTGATCCAAATCTTAACCTTTTTGTATGTCATCTTTCCCGTCAGTTTAAAATTTATTATTCAACACAAAACTATCTGAAGGATACTTCAATAAAAAGCCTTGTAGATATATGCCATAAAATTGTAGACAAAATAGTTATAATTATCGATAAATCTTAAATGAATCGGACTAAATCCAACCACTGTAACAATAATTAATTATGCAGAAGAAATATCTCTTCAAAAAGCCAGTATGTCTACACTTTTATGGTTTTTGTATATATTTGCTTTGTTTACATCCTGTTTTAGTATTCATTTGCATAAACCGAATGATTGATGAAGGGTATTGGTGTGGGCAAGAAAGGCAGGCGGATCTTATTATATTTTGTTTTAGGTTCCATATTGACAGGTTCCTGTACAAAAACCAATGAGTTCACAATTGGCAGGGACTTCGTTGAATCACAGACCAGGCTGGAAATTGTTGATACTTTCAGTGTGAACATGTCAACCGTTCTGCTTGATTCGCTCGTTACCTCCGGACAGAATATTGCTTATGTGGGCCGTTACGAGGATAGCCTCTTTGGCATTATAAGCAGTGAATCCTATTTTGATCTTGCCTATGAAGCTTTCGATGAAATTGACGTGAAAGCTGTGTTCGATTCCTCGGCATTCATACTTGAATATACCGATTACAACTATGGTGACACTTCATCCCTGATGTCGGTCAGTATTCACAGACTTACTGAAAAAATTGTACCCGGCAACACATTATTTCTTTACAATACTTCATCATTCGGGTATGAGCCACTGCCAATGGCTTCCGTCGATTTTTATCCTGAACCTCATTCGTCTGATACTGCGGTGAGTATTCCGGTTAATGCTTTTGGCGAGGAGTTGTTTAATCTCATCAGGGATAAGGATGAAAAGGTATCCACCGAAGAGTGGTTTACCGATTATATAATGGGATTCGTCTTAACCTCAGGTAGTTCTATAAACAGTGCCATAATAGGTTTTGGTGCATCCTCGGAACGCCTCGTACTTAAAATATACTATCACATTGACAAAGAGGATCCTGAAAAGAAGGAAATTACAATTAAAATGGGTGCTGAGAACCATCAGTTCAACAATGTCGATTTCGATCTCTCAAACACTGCATTGTTCAATATCAGAAATAAGGGAAATGAGATCCCATCATTTGAAACCGGCAACCAGGCATTTATGCAGGGAATGATCGGGCTTCTGCCCAAATTCCAGTTTCCATCCCTTCAGAATATTATGGCTAACGAAAGATGGAAGGTTCTGAAGGCTGAGCTTATTGTTGAACCCGTACCTTACAGTTACGGTCTTTTCAGCCTTCCCGACAGTTTATTCATTTATGAAGGCGACAAAAGCAACACCAGGAATGCACTCAGGGACAGTGAAGGCCAACAGTTGATTGCATCATTTGAATTCGACGATTACCTGCACGAGGATAACAGGTACACCTTTGATATAACAGGCTTTATGATCGGAGAGTTGTCTGATTCATATTACGATTACGACCATAGTCTGATGGTAGGTCTTGCATCAGATGTTCAGGGATCATCATTTGAAAGACTTCTGGTTGGAGGCAAGCATCGGCCGGTAAAACTGAGGCTGTATTATTTATCTTATTGATCTGATAATGCTCAAGCTATTGCGAACATATATCTCCGGATTGATCCTGTTGATTATAACCCAGGGACCTCTCTCCTCACAGATTACAACTTCCCCCTATTCCATTTTCGGTTTGGGTTTTCTGGAAGGCAGCAGTTCAGGGATGTCAAGGGCAATGGGTGGTACCGGACTCGCATTTTTATCGGAAAGATCAATAAACTATGCGAATCCAGCCTCCTACAGCGGCATTGACAGCCTATTGTCGATATTTGAACTTGGCGTTTTCTCAAAATACACAATCTATTCCACACAATTGGATAATCAGTCCCTGATGAATGCAAATCTCAGGCATTTGACGATGGGATTCAGAATAACCCCATGGCTGGCAACAAGTTTCGGGTTTTCTCCTTACAGCTCGGTGGGATATATAATAAACACAACCGCCCCCATTGAAGGCTCGGGTCTGGAATATTCAAAAACATTTTCGGGCGACGGTGGAGTGAATAAGGTGTTTTTGGGCGGGGCAGTGACCCTCGTAAAGAATCTTTCGGTCGGGATCAATGCTTCCTATCTTTTTGGAAATGTTACCCACACTGAATCTTCAGCAGTCTTCGACTATTCACTTGAAGATGCAACGTTTGTTTCAAATTTTATCTTCAATTACGGCTTGAATTACCAGCTCGACATTAAAAAGTGGAAGTATAATATCGGGCTCACTTATACCAATCCGAAGAAGCTGAATACAAAGAATACAACAACTGTCGAAACGGCTTACCAGGTTGAGGTGCTAAAGAGCCGCATGTACAAATACAGCATTCCCAGGAGTGTCGGTGCCGGATTTGCAATGAGCAAGGGTTATTTCAGGGCGGG
>DAIUKI010000423.1:0-2893 GCA_036848255.1 Bacteroidales bacterium
TATCAGATCCGGGATTACAGAATATCCTGAAACAAAGATCAATTATTTCATCGCTGCCATTTCCGAGGAAAATATTTTCTTCAGGGACACCTTTAATTTTACTTATCGCTGACTTGAGTTCCCTCTGGTACGGATCGGGGTACCTGTTCAGATCTCCATAAGGATTTTCGTTTGCATCAAGAAAAATACCATCCTTGCCCTTGAATTCATCCCTTGCGCAGGAGTAGGGGATAAGGGCCTTTACATTTTCCCTCACAAGGTTGTGTATTTCAGCCATTTTTAAGGGATTTTAGACGCAAAGTGACTGCATTCCGGTGGCCATGCAGGAGTTCAGCCTCTGCCATTTTTTCGATGACCGGACCAAGGTTCTCCAGGCCTTCAGCAGATATCTCCTGAAATGTTATTTTTTTTACAAAGCTCTCAGCCGAGACTCCACTATAACTTTTTGCATAACCATTGGTAGGAAGCGTGTGGTTGGTTCCCGAAGCATAATCTCCGGCACTTTCGCAACTGTATTTTCCAAGGAACACCGATCCGGCATTTCTAACTTGTTCTGCAAGCAATGATGGCTCGGATGTTGAGATTATAAGATGCTCCGGGGCATACAGGTTGCTCAGTTCAATACAATCCGACAGTGAGTTCAGAAGAATCAGAGAGCTGTTTTCCAGTGCCTTAAGAGCCATCTCTTTTCTTGGTAATAGATTTGCTTGTTTATAGGTCTCAACTTCTATTGCGTTTAGCAGCTCTAAAGTATCCGTCAGCAGGATTACCTGGCTGTCGGGTCCGTGTTCAGCCTGGGAGAGAAGATCCGAAGCAACAAATGACGGGTCAGCATATTTATCAGCAATAACAAGGACCTCACTTGGTCCCGCTGGCATATCAATCGGAATGCCATCAAGCTGAACCATCTCTTTGGCTTTTGTGACATACTGGTTGCCGGGGCCAAAAATCTTATCGGCTTTTGGTACGGTTTCTGTGCCGTAAGCCATGGCTGCTATTGCCTGGGCACCTCCTATCCTGAAGATATCAGTAACACCGGCTATATGTGCTGCATGTAATATAAGCGGATTAATATCGCCGTTCCTGCCGGGAGGTGTGCAGAGGATAATCTCCTGGCAACCTGCGATTTTTGCCGGAACGGCAAGCATAAGTACGGTTGAAAAAAGAGGTGCCGTTCCACCCGGTATATATAATCCGACACTCCCGATCGGAACATTTTTTCGCCAGCACCTGACTCCTTTAGTGGTCTCAATTACCTGTTCTTTAATCAGCTGTGACCGGTGAAATTTTTCAATATTAGATTTCGCAACATCGATTGCCTCTCTGAGTTCTGCAGGCACTCTAGTAGCTGATTCTGCAATCTCGGAAGCAGATACTCTAAGACTTTTCAGCACCACACCATCAAATTTCTCCGAGAGATCAGAAAGCGCCCTGTCGCCGGAACTTTTCACTCTGTTTAAAATATCCCGGACTGTATCCTCCAGCGCTGACCTTTCTATTGAAGGTCTTCGGCAGAGGGTATCCCATTTTTCCCTTTCAGGATTCCGAATGATTTTCATCAGCGGATTAATTTTTCGATAGGTATTACAAGAATCCCCTGAGCACCTGCCTGCTTAAGCTGGTCGATCCTTTCCCAGAACTCATCTTCCTTTACGACTGAGTGAATACTGCACCATCCTTTTTCCTCAAGAGGCAGGATCGTAGGGCTTTTCACACCCGGAAGTATCTTGCATATCTCATGGATAGCCTCGAGCGGAGAGTTAAGAAGAATATACTTGTTCTCCTTGGCGTTTTTCACGGCCCTGATCCTGAAGAGCAGCTTTTCAAGAATATCCTTTTTCTGAGGATCAAGGTTTCTGTTCGAAATTATAACTGCCTGGCTTTTCATGATTGTGACCACTTCACGCAACCCATTTGTCATAAGTGTACTTCCCGAGCTCACAATGTCGCATACTGCATCTGCCAGACCGATCCCGGGGGCTATTTCAACGCTGCCGCTTATCTCCTCTATTTCAGCGGTTAAATTATTTTCTTTCAGGTATTTATTGAGAAGCCTCGGGTAGCTGGTAGCTATCTTTTTGTTCATGAAATTATCAGGACCATTGAAGGATTCTTCCTTTGGTATGGCGAGGCTCAGCCGGCAATGAGCGAAACCAAGCTGCTCGAGAATTTCAACATCTTTATTTTTTTCTAAGACCATATTCTCGCCAAGGATACCGATATCGGCCACCTGCTGTTCAACATACTGGGGGATATCATCATCTCTGAGGAACAGTATTTCAACGGGAAAATTAGCCGCATTGGTTTTAAGCACATCTGTTCCGTTTGAAAATTTAATACCACACTCTTCAAGAAGTTTGTGGGAGTTTTCGCTTAACCGGCCTTTTTTCTGGATCGCAATTTTCAGTTTGCTCATTTTAATTTTTGTTTTATCCGGGCAAACCCTCTGGGAACAAAAAACCCGTCAGATCTGCTCAGACGGGTTATGATATTTTGATACAATTACATATCACTTTCATTTCGCCTGAGATCAGGAATGAAAATGATGATGATGTAATTTAATTGATGCCATTAGTTTATAATCTGAAGGCAAATATACGGTTTTTTTAATACCTATCATCATTCCGGGTTAAAAACTTATTACGCCCCTGACGGGACTGAGAGAGTTGTATGGTTCCTAACGCGGGGCGGTGCCCCGCTCTAGAATACTCCGCTCCTACGGAGCTCAGGGTGGAAGGTGGTCGCTTACACCAGGGCGATGCCTGTTCAAAACTATTGTGTTCCTACTGAGCTTGGGGATTATCATTGGTAAAAACAGGCCATAGGCCTTGGATATTATAAGGATGGGCGAAGCCCGTCCTGGAAGGCCATGCGGGATGACAAGCCCCGTATG
>DAIUKI010000424.1:0-2892 GCA_036848255.1 Bacteroidales bacterium
AATGGATTCTTTCTTAACGGGAAACTTTATCCTGTAAAAGGAACTGCCAATCACCAGGATTTTGCAGGGCTGGGAGTAGCACTACCTGATAAGATAATTGAATACAAAATAAAACTGCTTAAAGAGATGGGCAGTAATGGCTATCGATGTGCCCATAACCCACCGACACCCGAATTGCTCGACGCTTGCGACCGGCTTGGCATGCTCGTCGTCGATGAAAATCGTATATTATCGAGTTCAGAAGATAATTTAAAGGATTTGGCGACTTTGATTTACCGCGACAGGAATCACCCATCAGTGTTTCTGTGGTGCCTGGAGAACGAAGAGCCGATTCAGGGTACGGAAATGGGCGCCAGGATAATGGATACCATGGTCGAAACAGTCCGGAGCATTGATCCTTCGCGCCCTGTTACTGCAGCAATGAACCATGGCTGGAATTCAGGAGGATACAGTGATGTTCTTGATGTTGTAGGTTATAATTACGGAGATAAAAGATCACAATATGTGAATGACCATGAAAAATACCCTCAACGAAAAATGTTTGTTACCGAATGCACAAGTTTTGTCTCGACACGGGGGGAATATGAAATAAATAAGGAAAAAGGATACGTTTCAAACATTGGCCCATATACTCCAAATTGGGGACCGGAGCCGGGAAAAGACTGGGAACAAATAGTTTTGTATCCCTATATGGGCGGTTCATTTGTCTGGACAGGGTTCGATTACAGAGGTGAGCCCACTCCATATCTCTGGCCATGCGTTTCTTCTCATTTCGGTATAATGGATCTTTGCGGTTTTCCCAAAGATGGCTATTTTGCCTACAAAGCTGCCTGGACCAATACTCCTCTTGTGCACATATTCCCACACTGGAACTGGCAAGGGAAAGAGGGTAAACCCATCAAGGTTTACGCGTATACAAATTGTGAAGAAACAGAACTGTTCCTTAATGGTAAAAGTATTGGGAAAAAGAAATCTGTTCCTTTCACTAAACAGGAATGGGAGCTTGTATATCAACCGGGTAAACTGGAAGTCAGGGGATATAATAAAGGAAGAACAGTAACACAGGATATTGTGGAAACTACTGGTATGCCTGCGAAGATTACTCTCGAAAGTGATAGTAGCACACTTAAGGCAGATGGCTGTGATGTGGCTGTAATAAGAGTGGCAATAAAGGATGCAAAAGGAAGGGTAGTACCTGTTGCAGACAATCTTGTAAAATTCTCTGTTGAAGGGCCGGGTCGGATAATTGGGACAGGTAATGGTAACCCCTCCAGTCATGAGCCTGACAAAGCAAATCAAAGATTGGCTTTCAACGGTTTTTGCCTGGTTCTGATACAAACAGATCGGACCGCGGGTGACATAAGAGTAACAGCTTCCTCTGAAACACTTGTTAGTGATGAAATTATTCTTAAAAACGAATAATTTCTGATAATAAGATGATTCCCTACACCAAATATGCCATGAATATCGTCAGAAATATAATTATTTCTATAGCCTTATGGCCTGCATTGCTGTATTCACAAACCAGCTTTTATGTTTCAAGCAAAGGCAATGAAGCTTATCCTGGAACAAAAACCAGACCTTTTGCTTCAATAAAAAGGGCTTTGATCGAGGCACGTAAAACCCCGGGATGTGTGACTATATATCTTTTCGGTGGAACATATTACCTGGAACAACCAATCGTTTTTACATCAGAGGATTCAAGGAAAGAGAATGAAACCCTGATATTGACAAATTTTGAAAATCAGAAAGTTATTGTAAGCGGAGGGGCACTATTAAATCTAAAGTGGGAGCCGTACCGGAATGGAATATGGAGTGCCAGGGTAGAACAAGACCTAATTTTCGATGAGTTATTTGTTAACGGGCAGTTGCAGCGGATGGCCCGTTACCCAAACTATGATCCAGCTGCCCGGTTTCTTGGAGGAACAGCAGCTGACGCTGTCAGCAAGGAGCGCTCATCGGGGTGGAAAGCTCCGGAGGGAGGATATGTTCATGCCCTGCACCGTGCAGAGTGGGGGGATTTTCATTATATCATTACAGGAAAAACCGATAATGGGGAACTTGCTCTTGATGGTGGCTGGCAAAATAACCGCCGTATGGGAATGCACCCGAAATACCGGTTTGTTGAAAATATTTTTGAAGAGCTTGATACAGTAAATGAATGGTTTTACAACAAATCAACTAAATTCCTTTATTACTTTCCTCCGGCTGGTCAGGATCCAGGAAAAGTAAAATTCGAAACGCCGCAAATTGCTCATTTATTTGAATTTAAAGGTTCTGAACCAAATCCTGTCAGGAACATCACTATCGCCGGGTTGACACTTACCCAAACCCTCCGAACTTTTATGGAAAATAAAGAACCTTTGTTACGGAGTGACTGGACTATTTACCGGGGAGGAGCTGTTGTTTATGAGGGAGCTGTAAATTGTTCACTTAATAACTGTTCTCTGGTGAACCTGGGAGGCAATGCTGTCTTTTTTAATAATTTCAACAGGAACAGTGAGGTGTCGGGATGCCAGATATCAGATATTGGAGCGAGCGCCATCTGCTTCGTTGGAGATCCAAACGCAGTCCGCTCCCCAAGTTTTGAGTATAGTAAATTTGTGCCTTTTGCACAGATCGACACTGTTCCCGGTCCGAAAACAAATAACTATCCTGCCGGATGTAAAGTGTACGATAACCTTATGTTTAACCTGGGGCTGACTGAAAAACAATCGGCCGGGGTGGAATTATCAATGTGCCAGAGTATCCTGGTTAGCCACAACACTGTTTACGATGTGCCACGTGCGGGTATAAATATCAGTGAGGGTACCTGGGGCGGTCATATTATAGAGAACAACGATGTGTTTAATACTGTGAAGGAAACCGGAGATCACGGTTCATTTAACTCCT
>DAIUKI010000425.1:0-2890 GCA_036848255.1 Bacteroidales bacterium
AATCCATATAAGCAGCGATAAAAAAATATACTTTTATAGGAATCAATCGCAACTTAAAATATTTGCAGATGAGAGCGAAGTATTTAATAAATGTAAGTATTACACTTATTCTTTCAGTTCTTCCAGGATCTGTTTTTTCACAGGCTGAAGGAAGCTGGCGTCCAACAAAGGAGACAATTGACAGGCTTACAAAGACCCCGACGGAATTCAACTATTTTGAAGAAAAGGTTCCTGAATACGTCCTGCCGGATGTTCTTACTACACAGAAAGGCGAAATGGTCAAAAATGCGGGGATGTGGGAAAAGACGCGGAGGGAAGAAGTGCTTGAGATGTTCAGGGAGAATGTTTATGGCAGGGTGCCATCAACTCCGTATTCAAAGAGCTATAAGGTTGTAAATGAGGATAAAAATGCAATTGGTGGGAAAGCAACCCTTAAACAGGTCGATATCAAAATCGTTTCCGGAGGGAAATCACTCGATATTCACCTGACACTTTTCGTGCCGAACAATTTGCCAAAGCCCGTGCCTGCTTACCTCCTGATTGATAACAGGGGTCCGGCGAATACAGATCCGACACGGAAGCTTAAAAGCGAGTTCTGGCCTGCGGAGGAGGTCATTTCACGGGGTTATGCAATAGCTGTCTTCAGCAATGCGGATTTAGATCCTGATAATTTTGATGACTTTAAGAACGGAATACATGGTTTACTCGACAGGGGAGTGCGCCAGCCCGATTCATGGGGAACTATTGCTGCATGGGCATGGGGGGCGAGTCGATGTCTGGATTATTTCGAAACTGACAAGGATATTAATTCTGAAAAGGTTGCGGTAGTCGGCCATTCAAGAGGAGGGAAGACCGCCCTTTGGGCTGCTGCAGAAGACAAGAGGTTTGCCATGGCAATCAGCAACGAATCGGGATGCGGAGGAGCAGCTCTGGCAAGAAGGAAATATGGTGAAACAATTGAAAGAATCAACAACGCATTTCCTCATTGGTTTTGCACTAACTATAAAAAGTGGGGCAAGAATGAGGATTCAATGCCTTTCGACATGCACATGCTGATTGCACTTATCGCTCCCAGGGCGGTTTGTGTTACTTCGGCAGGAGAAGATCTGTGGGCAGATCCGAGAGGTTCATATCTTTCCCTTTATCATTCGCTCCCTGTATTCAGGTTATATGACAAGAACATTGTCCTTAGCGAACAGATGCCTCCTGTAAACAAGCAGGTCAAAAGCGGAAAAGTGGCTTACCATGTGCGCGACGGAGTTCATAACATGCTCCTTAAAGACTGGAACTGGTTTATGGATTTTGGTGACACGATCCTGAAATAGGAATGGTCGTAAAGGCGTAGCTTACTACGCCCCTATAGACATCATCCATATAATTCTAATGAGAAAAGAAGAAAATATAATATTCATTCCTGCAGTTCAAATGAAATCTGAATTTGTCAGAATTCTGACAGAATCAGGTTTTACCGGATCCAAAGCTGATAAATGCGCCGGAATATTTACTCTGAATAGCCTGGAAGGTGTTTATTCCCATGGAGTTAACCGGTTTCCCCGGTTTGTGGAATACCTGAGAAAAGGATATATAATACCTGATGCTGAACCTTCGCTGCTAAACAGGGTAGGTTCAGTTGAACAATGGAACGGGAATCTCGGACCCGGCCCGCTTAATGCTTCATTTTCGACTGAAAGAGCAATGGAGATTGCTTCAGAAAACGGGATTGGTTTGGTGGCCCTGGGGAACACCAACCACTGGATGAGGGGTGGAACATACGGATGGCAGGCAGCAAGAAAAGGATTTGTTTTCATTGGTTGGACCAATACCGAGGCAAATATGCCAGCCTGGGGAGCAAAGGATTTCAGAATAGGAAATAATCCTCTTGTTCTAGCAGTACCTTATGAAAATGAGGCTGTTGTCCTTGATTTTGCGATGTCACAGTTCTCGTACGGCAAGATGGAACTCTTCCAGATTGAAGGGAAAAGATTGCCATATCCCGGAGGATTCAGCAAAAATGGAGAGCTTACTGACAATCCCGGTGAAATACTTGAAACCCGGCGGGCCCTTCCTGTGGGTTATTGGAAGGGATCAGGACTCTCGATCCTGCTGGATGTCCTTGCCGCTTTGCTCTCAGGAGGATTGTCAACAGTTGAAATTTCAGAAAAGAAAGCTGAATATGCCCTTTCTCAGGTATATATTGCAATATCCCTCGAAAAGCTTTCAAATTCTCAGAATATTCAGAAAACGATTTCCAGGATTATCAGGGATTTAAAGGATTCAGTTCCCGCTGAAAACGGCAATGAGATTAGATACCCCGGAGAAAACACGGTTAAAGTCAGGGAAGAAAACAAAAGAAATGGAATCCCGGTAAACAAGGATCTTTGGGAAAGGATACTGATGCTTTGATAAGTCCTGTTTTCTTAAAATATAGCTTCTTTCCGATTAACTACAGGTCGCAACTGCGGAGAATATTAAAGCCAGAGTGTTATAATGAGCCCTGCAAGTGGCGACACAGACTTGGATACAGGATAAAAATTGATGAGAAGTATTCCCACTAGTCGTCCAGCTCCTGCGGAGCTGAATGGCAGAGGAGGGAGCACCTTACCTCCGGTTACACCGGAGGTTATTAACATCTTTCTCCTTCAGAGAAACAACCGGTTGCCGGATGCTCCTTCAGAGCATGTCAATGCCAGGGTGTTATATGTTGGAGGGAAGTTCCATCAATCCATAATTTCAAGCTCCTACAGAGCTAATATCATGATTATGGTTCAATTTTCTACAAACAGGTCGCGCCTACGGAGCTAATATTATGATGATGGCGCAATTTTCTACAAACAAGTCGCGCCGACTGCGCTCATATCTTGACCTGGATCGTATTCATAAAACAGGTCTT
>DAIUKI010000426.1:0-2889 GCA_036848255.1 Bacteroidales bacterium
ATTATTCCATTATCAGAAATTGTCAGAATCTCATCATTATAGGTATCGTATTTAAGAGGAATATTTTCAAACAGCTTTCCCTCGATGGTCACGCTTCCTTGCAGGAATTCAGGCGAAAACAGGAACTGATCTCCCTTAACCCTGTAATACAGGTTGCGCCACGCCCTTCCATTGTAAAGCATCTGAATATCAATTGTATCTGATGTCGGGCCAGCACTGAAAAAGTCAATTGCGGACGACCAGACTGTTATCAGGGAAATAGCGGAACATAAAAGAATTTTCCTTCTCATGAGGCTTTTCATAAGTCGCTAATCCGGTCAGGCAGTATGTTTATACTGATCCGGAAAAGATATTTTGAATCTATTCCTTTCAGGGTTATAAAATCAATAGACAATAGGAGTCAGCAATATATTCCGGTACGAAACTTTCCCATGGTCGCCCTGAAGGTAAATCGGTCCCGGAGCAAAGACATCCGACTGGATAGCACCGCCCGTAGGGCCATATATTGGCTGATTATCAATGATTCTGACTCCGTTAAGGATAACAGTGGCATGTCGTTTGCACAGGGTGATATCGAGTGACTGCCATTCTCCTGCAGGTTTTTCTGCTGCCGTAACGGGCTTGATCCTGCTGTAAACCGCTCCCATATTATGAGGATCGAGCTCTCTTTTATATGAATCCATGACCTGGATCTCATACATACCGCGAAGGTAAACACCGCTGTTACTACCGGCAGGTACATTCACTTCGAGTTTCAGGTTAAAGTCCTCAAATTCCTTTTCTGTCCTTAGGTTACCATAGCTGATATGAGTTTCTCCCTCTTTCTGAACAGGATCATTTACAAGCGCCCCGTCAATAACCTTGAAGCCGTTGACCTGCTTTTCATTGATCAGTTTCCATCCTGTGAGGTCCTTACCATTGAAAAGGCTCACCGGCTCACCGTATTTGACTGCCGACTTATCTGGTGCCGGGGGAACAGCAGGAAGCTTTGTCGCTGTAAAAAGTGTAGTGTCTACACTTAATCCGTTCCGCCGGGGAGACAATAAAATACCGTCGATCTTGTCTCCATTTTTTGATATTTCCATCCAGGAGGTCACTACCTGCGTTTTGACGGGATTTTTATTCTCATCACTTTTTCTGACAACATTATTTGATCTCTGAACAATCAGCACCTGATCTTTAGCCAGGAAAACATTCGAAACCGGTAAAACACTGCCGCCGCCCCATAACACATCCGCATCGATATAGCCATCTTCATTCCTTACTTCAAGCCAGCCGACAGATCCGCCCTCAATGTCTATGGTCCATTGGCCTAAATATTCAGAGATATCCGTCCGGGCAGGCTCAGGGACAACGGATTCTTTTTTTGGACCGGAGCAGGATTCAGTCATCAATACTCCGAGTACCATCGATAAAAGCAATGAGATCTTTTTCATAAGTAAGTTTTTTAGATGTAAATTTTAAGGTGGTTATAAACTTAAGTCAATTTAATGCATTGGTTATTTTGAAGACGTAGGCCAGCTGGTTGTCGTCCGGTGTCAGTACTGGAGGGCTTATAACAATTCCACTGCCTGAACTTTTGAAACTGATTTTAGCGGATGAGCCGAGAAGCTGGATCTTAATATTTCCTGATGCTTTAAGCCCGTTGAGAATCAGGCTTTTTTTCGGCCATTCCGTACAGATTACATACAAGTCCTTATTTTTTCTGGTGAAAAAAATATTCTGGTTTACTTCAGGATTTATTGATTTGTCGTTCCTGTCCTTGATAAATGCCCGGGTCCCATATATTGCCTCTCCGTTCACCCCCAGCCATTTTCCCATCTCAAGAAGACGCTGTTGCATTATAACAGGGATAGTGCCGTCGGCAGCGGGCCCGATATCCAGCAGAAGATTGCCTCCTCCCGCAACCGTCGACACAAGTAGTCTGATAAGATCCTTTGAAGATGAATAACTGTCAAGATTTTCGGCTCTGTTATATCCAAAGGAGGTTCCGATTCCCCGGCACTCTTCCCATGGCCGGCTATTGGATTCATCAATTCCTTCCTTCTCACCAATCAGCCCGTATTCAGTTGTGAATATTCCGCCATGACGGCTGCGGGTTTCACTGCCCCACCTGTCGTTTACCACTACATTCTCCTTCACAGGCGACTCATTATAAAGCCATGAAAGGAATTCTTCACTTTTCCACTCCTTGCTGGTCTTGTCCCATTCACCATCGGTCCATACTATATCGGGCGAGTATCTTAGAACAAGATCCTTAAGCTGGGGTATCATATGGTTGTCAACATATTTATTTAAATCATTCCTGTATAACGGATTAAACCATTCATAAAGGGAATAGTAAAATCCCATGTGAATGCCCTGCTTTTTAACAGATGCCGTCAAATCGCCGCAAAGATCCCGGTGCGGACCAATATCCACGCTGTTCCAGTTCCAGCTCTCGGCACTGGGCCACAGGGGAAATCCCTCGTGATGCTTTGATGTCAGAACTATATACCTTGCCCCGGCTTCTTTAAACAGCTGTGCCCATTGATCGGGATCAAACAATTCAGCCCTGAACATCGGTGCAAAATCCTGATACCTGAAATCAGGGCCATAGGTTTTATTATGAAATTCGACGAAATACTTATTGACCTTGCTGCCGGTATTTAAAAGTTTATTCCAGTACCATTCAGCATATTTGTCATACACACCGATACTGTCTCCTGTTGGTCCCCAGGAAGGAACTGAATATATACCCCAGTGGATGAAAATTCCGAACTTTGAATCCTCAAACCATCCGGGAACCGGCCGTTTATCCAGCGATTCCCAATTGGGCTGGTAGGTCTGGCCATGAAGGAGTAAGACAAATAAAAAGGAATAAGTCAATAAAATAGATTTTTTCATACT
>DAIUKI010000427.1:0-2839 GCA_036848255.1 Bacteroidales bacterium
TACCTTATAAATATGTATTATAACCAGTAACAAGCAACAAGTAACCATCAACATAAATTAAATATATTTACAACCGTTAAAAATTAAAAACATGGCAATTGAGGTAAATGACAGCAACTTCGACGAGAAAGTTCTCAAATCAGAAATACCGGTAATGGTTGATTTCTGGGCAGAGTGGTGCGGACCCTGCAGGATGATAGCGCCTGCCATAGAAGAGATTTCCAGGGAATATGAAGGCAGGCTTCTTGTTGGAAAATGTGATGTGGACAATAGCCCGGAGGTTGCTTCAAAATTCGGAATAAGAAATATCCCGACCGTGCTTTTCTTTAAAAACGGGAAGGTTGCTGACAAACAGGTCGGAGCTGTTCCCAAGACCAATTTCGTCAATAAAATAAAAGCTCTGCTTCAATAGCCCATCCCTGAGAGACATTTTGTGTTTTTATCGCCTCAGGCAGCCATAATCAACGTTAAATGTTATGGAGCATTTCCAGCCTGCTGCTTCTGAATTTTGTTTTAAGAAAAATGGTTCCGCCGATTTCAGGTGCTTTTACACCATTACCGTATATCTGGTCGCCTGTAAAGATCCTCGCCTCATCCCATAAACCCAAGCTGATAAAGTGATTCAGGACACCCGCCCCCCCTTCAATAAAGAGCGATTGGATTCCCCACCTGTAAAGGTAATCGAGAATCTGGACCGCAGAGGATTCGTGATTATTAAGCTTTACAACCACCGAACCCGGTAAATGTATTTTTTCGGGGAAAAACGAAAATATAACCTGCGAACCGATCACCTTGTTCATTGCCAGCTCCCCGGGCAATATCCCTGAGCCCGTCAATATAACACGTAAGGGATCAGAGCCTCTCCATTCCCTGACGTTGAGGCGCGGATTATCGACTCTTACAGTTCCGGCTCCGACAAGTATAGCCTGCTCTGCAGCTCTCCATTTATGCACCAGAATCCGTTCCGGCTTACCGGTTATCCATCCCGGTCCGGTTCTATTCCGTATCTCCTTATCAATGTCGATAAATCCATCAGCACTCTGTGCCCATTTTAAACTTATATAAGGCCTCTTCTTTTCGTGGAAGGTAAAAAAACGCTTGTTTATTTTCCGGCAATCATCCTCTGCCACACCAAGGATAACCCTGCATCCGGCTTCTCTCAGTATCGCCAGACCCCTGCCTGAAACCTTGTTGCTGGTGTCGGTCGTTCCGACAACAACCTCGGGAATTTTGTAAGAGACTATCAGATCGGCACACGGGGGTGTTTTTCCGAAGTGTGAACATGGCTCCAGATTCACATAAATCGAGGAAAATGCCAGCATCCTCTTGTCCGTGACTGAATCAATCGCTTTCACTTCGGCATGGGGCCCACCTGCTTTCATGTGGTATCCTTCACCGATAATCTCTCCTTCATGCACTATCACCGAACCAACCAAAGGATTGGGATAAGTCCCACCCTCTGCTTTGATTGCCAGATCAAGGCATCTTTGCATGAATTTAAGGTCACCGGTCGCCGCCATCTCTCCGAAAGTGCTAATTTTGGCTTATGGCTGTTAAATTACAAACAATTAAAGATATCAGGAACTATATTTCCTCAGAACTTTCCGGTTTATACACTGAGCAGGAATCTGCATCCATATCAGGTATAATTGTTTCGAAAATCTTTAAAATGTCAAGGGTCAATTCCCTTCTGAAGGAAAATGAAATTCTTACCGGAAGAAAGGAAGCAGTCATGGCGGTTCGTTACTGCAGAAAGCTGAAAACCGGTGTACCGGTCCAGTATGTTACAGGTGAAACATTTTTCTATGGATGCAATATCAAAGTCAGTCCGGGGGTATTGATCCCCCGTCCCGAGACCGAAGAGCTTGTGGACCTGATTGTAAGAGAGAACAAAGGATTTGACGGCAGGATAATTGATATTGGGACCGGGTCGGGTTGTATTGCAATTGCCCTTGCAAATAACCTGCCCTCTTCACGGGTGACCGCGATCGATAAATCAAAACGTGCAATTAAAATTGCTATGAAGAATGCGGTGCTGAATAATGCTGATATTTCATTTCTGGAGGCTGACATATTTAATACTGATCCTTCGGAAATCAGGAATGCCGGTCTGATCGTCAGCAACCCGCCATATGTCAGGAATTCTGAGAAGCAGTTCATGCATCGCAATGTGCTTGAGTTTGAACCATCCGGGGCATTGTTTGTACCTGATGATGATCCTATGAGATTTCACCGGGCAATCCTGAGCCTTGCCGTGTATGTCCTGGAACCGGGCGGGACTATTTACTTTGAGATCAATGAATCGATGGGCAAACAGGTTCATGATCTTCTGAAATCCCATGATTACAGTGAAATAAAAATCATAAAGGATATAAATGGAAAAGAGAGGATCGCAAAAGGAAGGAAAAAATCCTGAAAAAGATTCCATCAAAACAGCCCTTGGCAAAGCAATGGCTCTCTGCGCAAAAAGCGAACAATGTAGCAGTTACATTCGTTCAAAACTCGAATCATGGGGTCTGGACAGTTCTGAAGCAACAACTGTCATAGAGACACTGATCAGGGAGAATTTCATAAACGACCAAAGGTATTCCGAATCCTTTGTCAGGGATAAATATCGCCACAACAAATGGGGGAAGGTGAAAATTGCTGCTCACCTGAGGTCAAAGAATATTGAACCTGAAGTTATTGTCACTTCTCTTTCATTGCTTGATGATGATCAGTACAGGCAAATGATCACCGAAACCCTGAACTCGCACAGGAAATTCATAAAGGCAAAGAACCAGTATGATCTTAAGGGCAAACTGCTCAGGTTCGGCCTGTCAAAGGGATTTGAAAGCCA
>DAIUKI010000428.1:0-2838 GCA_036848255.1 Bacteroidales bacterium
CTTTTATCACAGAGTCATTATCAGCCAGCGGAAGTGACATAAGCAGACCGGTAAGCAGCTGGGAGCTCACAGAACCGTCAATTTCACAGGCGCCGCCTTTGATGGGACCCCTGATTGTGAGAGGCAGGAATCCGTCAGTGCTTGAGCATTTAACCCCTAACTGATTCAGTGCATCACTAATCATATGCATCGGTCTTTTTTTCAGTGAGCCTGCTCCGGTCATAGTTATTTCTTCATCATAAAGCGCCGCAACAGGGGAGAATAGACGGATTGCAAGTCCTGACTCACCACAGTTTAGCTTCTTCTCCTTCAGTTCTCCTGAACCAGTTATCTTCAACCTGCCGGCTTCCGGTTCAACCCTGGCGCCAAGACTTACAGCAATACTCATGGCAGCCAGAGAATCATCACAATATGACGGGTTAAGTATGAGGCTCTGTCCGTCAGCCAGCAGCGCAGCGGCAATTGCCCTTTGAGTCATACTTTTTGATGGAGGTGCCTTCACCTCACCATTGACAAAGGAGGGCTCTACAGATCTTTCCATAAAATCAGGTTTCTTATTTCTTCCCGCCTGGATTTTCTATCCCGTTATTCATGATCTTCATCTGGTGATTTATCGATTCCTGGTGAATTGCCTTGAAAATGGTATCTATCATTTCCCTGCTCAGGCCCTTTACCTGGCCATTGATCATTACTTTCCTTATTATCTCATCCCAGCGTGTTGTTTGCAAGATAGTAATATTATTTTCCTTTTTATACTGGCCGATTGTTTCAGCAACTTTCATCCGCTTTTCAAGGATATCAATAAGGGTATCATCAAATACGTCGATCTGCTGTCTTAATTCCCCGAGGATATCAAGGAGTCTTGGATCAGATGCCACAGGGCTCCGGAGGACGAGCCTGCTAAGCAGTTCTCTCAGTTCATTTGGGGTAACCTGCTGGGCAGAATCACTTAGGGCATTGTCGGGATCAATATGCGATTCAAGCATCAACCCGTCAAAGTTAAGGTCCATTGCCTTCTGCGAGATCTCAAAAAGGTATTCCCTCACCCCTGAAATGTGGCTTGGATCGCATATTATCGGAAGATCAGGTATACGGCGGCGAAGCTCGATCGGCAGCTGCCAGTTGGGTTGATTCCTGTAAATCGTCTTTTCATAAGTGGAAAATCCGCGATGGATGGCTCCAAGCCGTGTAATCCCGGCTTTTGAGATCCGTTCTATTGCCCCTATCCAGAGCTCAAGGTCGGGGTTGATGGGATTTTTGACAAGTACCATAACATCCACGCCTCTCAGTGCATCTGAAATCTCCTGGACCGTGAAAGGATTAACGGATGTCCTTGCGCCTATCCAGAGCAGGTCAATGCCATATTTTAAGGCTTCATATACATGTTTTTCGTTGGCAACTTCTGTACCAACCATCAGCCCGGTTTCCTGTTTGACATTTCTCAGCCATTTAAGCCCTTCGCTTCCAATACCTTCAAATGCATTGGGACGGGTCCTTGGCTTCCATATACCGGCGCGGAATACACTTACTTCATTTATTTTAGCCAGCTCGGATGCAGTCGACATTACCTGTTCCTCAGTTTCAGCACTGCATGGTCCGGAGATGAGAAACGGCCTTCCTTTAAAGCCTCTCCACTCATCAGCAAGGTGTGTTTTTAATTCAAGTACCATAGAACTTGTTTTTTAATTAAGGATCTTCCTTATTTTGTTGGCTTCATCCATAAGAGATTTCAGCCCATCCATATTCTTTTCCGAAATCATCTTTCTGAAGAGGTTCATTTTTTCAATATAGTTGTCCATAACCTCGATAATGAAACTTGAATTCTCGAGAAAGATTGGGGCCCATGTCTCGCCGTTACTTTTTGCAAGCCTTACAGTGCTCTCAAAACCACCGCCTGCAAGTGTCATGATGTTTTGTTCTTCACGCTCTTTATCGAGTACACTGAGCGCAAGGGAAAAAGAGGTAATATGCGAAATATGAGACACATATGCCACGTGAACATCATGGTCATCCGATTTCATATAGACCTTTTTCATGTTCAGGATGCCGAGCATCTTTTCAACGGACTCAAGGGCATCCTTATCGCTCAGTTCAGGATCGCAGATAATTGCATTTTTGTAATCAAAGAGCCTGCCAATAGCTGCAAGAGGTCCCGAAAATTCAGTTCCTGCCATGGGGTGGAGAGCTACATACCGGCCCCTGTTGGGATGTTCTTTTGATATTTTTGCGATATTTCCCTTTGTTGACCCCATATCAGTCACCACTTTTGAAGTTCCCCCCAACCTGTCAAGAATACCCGGAAGCATCCTGCAATTTGTGTCCACAGGTGTGCTGAGAATTATCAGGTCACTTCTGTCAACCGCATTTTCAAGGGAATCAGTTTCATCAACCAATCCGCATAACTGTGCGATGTTCCTGTGCTGAAGATTTGAATCCACCCCAATTATTTTGTCAGTGAATCCTCGTTTGCGAAGATCGATCATTAACGAACCTCCGATTAGTCCTATTCCCACAACCGCAACTGTCATATCAGTGATTGGTGTTTAGTGATTCTCATTGAAAGATGGTGCGGATTTGCAATCCGTGCCATCAGATTGTCTCCCATATCAGGGGCCCCGATTACAAATCGGCGCCAGCGTGAGTGGTTGAATGTATTTATTTTCATTAACTATAAATTCAATGCTTCAATTCTTCCTTTTGCCTCTTTCAGTCTTTCATTATCAGCGCATAAAGATATGCGAATATAGCGTTCTCCCATGCTTCCGAAAATGAAGCCGGGAGTAATGAAGACATGAGCCTTATTAAGTATTTCCTCCACAAACTCTTCGCAGCTGACTA
>DAIUKI010000429.1:0-2830 GCA_036848255.1 Bacteroidales bacterium
TAAATAATAATCAATGCCAGCAATATTACTCCCGATATAAAAACGAAAGCATATTTCTGAATCTGACCCGACTGAAAGTCTCTTATTCTGAAAGAGACAGTCTGAGTTACAGTGGCGATGGCATTCATAGTACCATCAACAATATGCCTGTCAAACCAGGCTACCGGTTCAGAAATAAATCTGAATATGAACTTTTTTGTAACGAACAGATATATTTCATCAATATAGAATTTATTATATGCCCATTTGTATGTGTATTTAAATGTCGCAGCAAGTTTTTCAGGAAGCAAATTCTTCTTACCGTAAAAAATATAGGCAATACCAATACCCAGAAGTCCGATCAGAACAGATGGTACTGCAATTCCCCATTCAATCTCCGTTTCAAATACCATACTATCGGATGTTACAAGCTTGCTGAAGGGGATAAATCCGGAAACGGCTGCTCCGATCGCAAGGACAATAAGCGGAATTGTCATTGTTGCAGGAGCTTCATGAGGTGTGTGGTCATAGCTGATCTCTTCTCCCCAGAAAACATTGAAATAAAGCCGGAACATGTAAAATGCTGTGATACCTGCAACAGCGTATTCAATTGCGAACAGAAGCTTGTTATGGCTGAAAGCAGCGGCAAGTATCTCATCCTTGCTGAAGAATCCTGAAAAAGGGGGTATGCCTGCAATTGTCAGACATGCTATCAGGAACGTTATATGAGTGATTGGCAGATATTTGCGCAATCCTCCCATATCGTTCATGTAATTGCTGTGGACTGCGTGAATTATTGCGCCTGCACCAAGGAAAAGCAGGGCTTTGAACATTGCGTGGGTGAAAAGATGGAACATCGATGCCATATATCCCAATCCTTCATGTCCCCCATAACCAGAAACCCCCAGGGCAACCATCATGTATCCTATCTGTGAAATTGTCGAATAAGCCAGGACACGTTTAATATCTGTCTGGACACATGCGATAATCGCGGCAAAGAGTGAAGAGAATGCCCCGACCCAGGCAACAATATTCAGGGCTGCCGGGGCTGCCAATGCATAGATCGGGAACATTCTTGCAACAAGGTATACACCTGCAACTACCATTGTGGCAGCATGGATCAGGGCTGAAACAGGAGTCGGACCTTCCATTGCATCGGGAAGCCAGATGTGGAATGGGAACATAGCTGATTTACCTACACCTCCCATATATACAAATATCATCGACCATGTCATTACTGAAAGACCCATGAACCCAATACCGGTACCCTGAGAGATGGCTGGTCCGTCGGGATCCGTAAGTGTTATAAAATCAAATGTCTTTGTGTTGAATGAAAGAATAAGGATACCTATCAGGAAACCCATGTCGGCAAACCTGGTGACAATAAATGCCTTCTTTGAAGCTCTGACTGCAGATGGTTTCTGATAATAGAATCCGATCAGCAAATATGATGAAATACCCACAAGCTCCCAAAAAATGTACATCTCAAAGATGTTCGTGGCAAGAACAAGCCCGAGCATCGAAAATGTAAAGAGCGAAAGAAAAGCATAGTATCGCTCAAAACCTTTCTCTCCCTTCATATAGCCCAGACTATAAATATGAACCATAAGGGATACAGTGGTTATTACAATGAGCATCATTACCGATATCGGATCAATAAGAACTCCCATGTCAATGTGCAGCTTATCGGTTAACTGCAGCCAGGTCATATTGCAGGCAGTGATCTTCTCAAAAGCGCCTTCAATCCTTTCACTCTGAAAGAAATAAAGATAAGCCGTTATATAAGATAGTGCTGTAACAACAGCCAGTCCGGCAGTACCAAGCAATCCTGAGAGTTTTGGTTTAAGTTTATGGCCTGCCAGTCCGAGCAGGACAAACATCAGGAAAGGAATAATAAGTATCGAGACTGTATAAGTAAAGTTGACCATAAAGTGTGTCGGAGTTAGATATATCAGTATTTCATCGTATTAACATCTTCAACATTGATGGTTGTAAACCTTCTGTAGATATTGATGATGATTGCAATAGCTACTGCAGCCTCAGAGGCGGCCACGGCAATAATAAAAAGAGAAAAAAAGAATCCTTCAAGTTTATGCGGATACAAGTACCTGTTGAATGCCACAAAATTTATATTTACCGAATTAAGTATCAATTCGAGCGACATAAGTATTGTTATGAGGTTTCTTCTGGTAAGAAAGCCATAGACACCGATAAAAAACATTATCGCAGCAAGTATCAGAAAATAGTTAAGAGGTATTCCGGCATTCATTTTATTTTAGTTTAGTTGTTTGTGACTGGGGATCCATAGGGCCTGCTTTCTTTGCAATTACAATTGCAGAAATCATAGCTGCCAGAAGCAATATTGAAATCACCTCAAATGGCAGGATATAACCATCTTTGCTGACCGATAAAAGAGAATTGCCTACAAGGTGCATATCAACCTCCCTGGCTGGTTCGGTTGTGGCAGAAAACTTAAAATCAAGAATTGTAATTATTGTTACCAGTGCACCTGACAGCGATCCAAGCGCTGAAAACATAACCTTCTTCCATTCCACAGGTTCAAATTTCTGGTTTATATGACTTGTAAGCAGAATGGAAAATATTATAAGCACCACAATACCTCCGGCATAGAGAGTAAGTTGCACAGCAGCGAGAAACTGGTAATTAAGCATGAAATAAAGTCCGGAGGTTGATATAAGAACGAAAAGCAGGTAAGCAGCTGCTCTTAATATCCTCCGGCTGGTAACAGTCAGGATGGAGCAGACTATAATTATAACAGAAAATAACAGAAACATGATTTGATTTGAGGTCATCACTCAACTCCTTTCATTAATTGTGAACCAGGTTGATT
>DAIUKI010000430.1:0-2827 GCA_036848255.1 Bacteroidales bacterium
GTCTCCTTCCTGTAAAACCACAATATCTCCTCTTACAACCTCTTTCCCTGGTATCCTGATTGTTTCTCCGTTACGTATAACCAACGCCCTTGGACTTGCAAGGTCCTTCAGAGCATCCAGCGCTTTTTCAGTTTTTTTCTCCTGATAAAACTCGATCCCCATTATCACAAACACAAAACTGAGGAGCATTAATCCTTCCTGGACATCCCCAAGTAAAAGGTACAAGGTTCCACAAGCTACCAACAGAAGGAACATAGGTTCTTTTACAACACCAAATGCAATTTTAAGTACACTTTTCGGCTTCGAAGAAGGCAGTTCATTATATCCTTCTTTCTGAAGTATCTCTGATGCTTCTTTTTGTGACAGACCATTGAGATCTTCTCTTTGAAACGGTAAGTTCATTATGTCGGATTTACTTGATTTTCTGAAAGATTGTCATCGTCATCAGTATCGTCAAGATCAAATGATTTAAAGATCGCTCCACTTTGATAATGTATTAGTCATAATCCTGACCCGGTCCTCCCTGACCACCACCTCCTCCGAATCCGAACCTTGGATTAACAACATTATTGTAAATAGAACCAAATGTATAAGTTAATCCGATACCTCCTTCAATCCTGTACTGTGTGGACAATTCCCTAAGCTCTAAAAGCCTGTCGGCTTCTGAAATATCTCCCTTTTTAAGGTTTAACTGATCATTAATGTGGGCAACACCTCCTGAGATCTGTAACGACAAACCCTTAAAGATTCTTAGATTAAGTGAAGTATTCAGTTCAACACGGTTTTTTGTAAAATCATTAAAGTAGTTTGAAGCCAATAATGATAAATTCACAGATCCCCATTTTTTCTGGATCTGGAAAGCAATATTGAACTCCTGTTTAAAAAGATACTCTTTAAGCTTATTATAAATAGTTGAGTCATTATAGTTATTGTACTGCATCCCAGCACTATATAGGAATCTTAATTGCCTGTGGGTTGCTTCAGAATAAGGGAAAAGGTCATATTCCACAGAAGGGAGGATATCAGTTCTTAAGCCGTAATTCTCTCTTGTAGAAGTACCGATGTTCCATTTTATACCAGCTGACCAATGTTCACCCAGACTCTTAACGAAAAGATTATCCCCCTGAAATTCATTGGTTACATACGTGGTATCAAAATCATCTTCTTCAATAACTCTTCTCCGGCTATAGCGTTGATCAAGTTCAAGTTCAAGTTTCATATCCGGTGTTACTTTTGTAATTTCTAAAGAATTTCTTAATTGCAATTGCCTGTCTGATTCTTCTGCCTGAAACTCAGGTTCAGTGCCAAGCGAAAATACCCAGTTATTCCATTTATCAACTACCTGCTCCTGTTCAAGTTCTGCATTGTAGTTGAATTCAATTTCGCTGAACACAGGAGTTCTGGCAACATATTTCATTAAACCCATTTGAAGCATATTATTTTTTTTCTCTCTGACAATTGTACTTGTCTCATCCGGACTGCTTGTATAAACCAAAGTATCATTCATTCCATTATAAATTCCAAGTCCCTGGAAAGTAAGAGTGTATTGTGTCCCTCCGCTTCCCGCATTCTGCTGTGTTATCAGAATAAAAACCTGGGCTTCTTTTACATCCCTGACAAAATTTACATAAGGAATTTGTTGTCTGGTGTAATTCATGTCACAACTTTGACAGTCAAGAAATATTTTGACTGCTTCTTTTCTTAGTGCATCTGTTGCTGAACCTTGTTCCTGTGCATTTACAACCTGTGAAATAAATGCAATAAGAAATAGGCATAATAGTGTTGTAAGATTGTTCTTTTTCATGGTATAAAATTGTTATTGTTTTAAGTTTCTCTTTTTATTACCTGAGGAATAATCATATTAAATTTAAATCCGTAATTATCCAGTTTATGAAAAATAAATGCGAAGCGGGAAAATACGATGGTGAACCGGCAAATAGGAAAAATGAACTTTGACAATGAATTTTAGAACGGTTAAAGTTGCGCTGGTTTCAGTATTATTTCGATATCACTAAAAGTGGATATGGATAAAAGGCAATGACATGTTTGTTCCTGATCTGTTGAGTCCAATTATTTGAATTATATAACTTTTCTCAAAAATTATGTAACATCTGATTTTAAAGAGTGTTTAATTTTGTTCAGATGAACATGTTATCTGGTTTCCAAATTATTTATACAATGACTCAACATATTGTAAAAATAAATTCGATTAAGCACATCACACATGATGTACTGCAAATTGTTACTGAAAAGCCTCAAAAGCACACCTTCACTCCCGGGCAGGCCACCGAAGTTTCCATAAACAAAAGCGGTTGGAAGAATGAAAAAAGACCTTTCACCTTCACATGTCTTCCAGATAGTGATTATATAGAATTTACTATCAAAACATATCCTTCGCATAAAGGTGTTACCAACGAACTTCTTCATCTGAAAAAAAATGATACGTTGATTCTCCATGATGTGTTTGGTGCGATCACTTATAAGGGTGAGGGTGTATTTATTGCCGGAGGCGCTGGGATTACACCATTTATTTGCATCTTAAGGTATCTTCAGTCAAAAAATGAAACAGGTAATAACAAACTCATTTTTGCCAATAAAACCAAAGGTGATATTATACTTGCAAATGAATTTAGAAAATTATTAGGCAAAAATTTCATCAATATTTTATCTGACGAAAAAGCAGACGGTTATGCTCATGGTCAAATCACTGAAGGGTTTCTCAAACCTCACATAAACAAATCCACCAAAAATGTTTATATCTGCGGACCTGAGCCAATGATAGATGCAATAGAAAAACAATTGATTAATTTGAAAATAGAGAAAAAGC
>DAIUKI010000431.1:0-2816 GCA_036848255.1 Bacteroidales bacterium
TAATCATCTTTGTACAGAATTTGAAACCTTGAAAAGATGCGTACCCAAAGAATACTGGTTGTCATCATATTGATTATTGCTTTATCGGGATGTTCGAAAAATCCACCTTCGGGTAAAAAAAGCAACCGTGAAGAAAATGGTGTGGAATCGATAAGCTATAAAGTTGTTAAGACTTACCCTCACGATATCCGATCGTATACAGAGGGATTCCTTTTTCACGAAAATCAGTTGTTTGAGAGTACGGGTTCCCCTGAGAACTATCCTGAAGCACGATCCGTCATTGGGATAGTTGATCTGGAAACCGGGCGTATGGATATTAAGGCAGAACTCGACAGGCAAAAATACTTTGGGGAGGGAATATTGTTTTTCAAAGACAAGATCTACCAGCTTACCTACAAAAATCAGACAGGCTTCATCTACGATTCGAAAACTTACAAGATGACAGGGTCATTCAGCTATCCGAATAAGGAAGGATGGGGTCTGACTACTGATGGGAAGAGCATAATCATGAGTGATGGCACAAATTTTATTACTTTTCTTGATCCTGACAGCCTGAAAGCAACAAAAAAGGTTGATGTTAAATTTAAAGGCGCTTCCATTCTTTATATAAATGAACTGGAATATATTAACGGATTCATCTATGCTAATATATGGACCACCCATAACATAGCCAGAATTGATCCCTCATCGGGAATAATAACAGGTATCATCGATCTGTCGACATTGTATTCAGAAGCAAAAAAGAAATACCATTTGTCGGAGTCAACAAATGGTATTGCATATGATTCCTTGAAGGACAGGATACTTGTAACAGGAAAATTCTGGCCGTCAATTTATGAGATAGAATTTGCACACTAAGTGTGATCGGCCAATTGTCCAGTCGAATTTATTTATTTTTACTGCTTGATGAAATATCTGCTGTAACCTTCCAGGTGCCGTTTACCTTGCGATAAACCGTAACATATTTGCCCTGATCGGAGTCTTTTCCATCTGGCCCCAGGTTCTTAGTGGTATACTTCCCATATTCAACAGCCATATCACCCGAAGATGCAACATCCACGCGGTCGGTACTGAATTCAGCCTCCTCCTTAGGATTCTCCTGCTGCATTTTTGTGAGTTGATTTTTAATTGCATCCCTGCCCACTGCCGGCGCATATCCTGCTCTGTATAATGCACCGTCATCAGCGAAAAGGGCAGCAATACCTGCCATGTCTTTTTTCTTTTCGAACTCAAGCCATTTTTTAGAGATATCACGAACAGCCTGTTCGTCGGCTTTCAGATCTTTTTTGTCCTGTGCATAGGTTGTCAGTCCGAGAAACATCAAACCCAATAAGAATAATTTCTTCATACTGATTGAAATTAGTTTGTGTTTAATTTGAATGTCGTTTGTGTAAACAACAGCCAGGTGGTTTTGTTTGTTATTCTTTCGTAAAAGTAAATTTTCACCCTCCCTGTTCCATCCGGTAAAAATTTAAAGCGAAAATTTAAAAACAGTATAGAAAGTTGTTTGTTTCTTTGAAACGTAAAAATCAGAAAAAGCAATTATGACCTGGACCCAGGAAGTTAATCCCTTTAATAACATTGCCCTGTCGGCATTTGCAGCTTTAATACCAATTATATTCATTTTCTGGGCATTGATAATAAAGAAAATGAAAGGATATATGGCCAGTCTGCTAACCATGATCATAGCTCTGCTTGTCGCGGTTCTTTTGTACCGGATGCCGGTAGGATTATCGTTATGGTCGGGTGTGCAGGGAGCATTATATGGCTTCTTTCCGATTTGCTGGATCATTATTGCTGCGGTATACTTATATAACCTTACTGTTGCCAGCGGACAGTTTGAGATAATAAAAAGCTTTATGTCTTCCATTACCGACGACAGAAGACTTCAGGCATTATTGATTGCCTTTTCGTTTGGTTCATTTCTCGAAGGCGCATCCGGTCTTGGTACTCCGATAGCCATCACATCGGCGATGCTTGTTGGTATGGGTTTTAATCCTATTTATGCATCGGGCGTTTGCCTGATTGCCAATACTGCACCTGTTGCATTTGGCTCTGTGGGCACCCCTATAATAATTGCTTCTCAGGTTTCAGGTATGCCTGAACTTGCAATATCGCAGCTTGTTGGACGGACCTTGCCAATAATCGCACTGTTTGTTCCTTTGTATCTGGTAGTATTGATGGCAGGTTTCAAAAAATCGCTGGAGGTGCTGCCCGCGATATTGCTCTCGGGAGTTGTTTTCGCTGTTGTGCAATACCTGGTTGCAAACTTCTTAGGGCCTATGCTTCCGAGCCTGATTGCCGGTCTGGCTTCAATCTTAAGCCTGATGATTTTGTTCAGATACTGGAAGCCAAAGACAATATGGCGTTTCAGTGACGAAAAGGAAGTTGAAGCAGTCCCTGCGTCGCGATATACAACCGGACAGATAATAAGAGCCTGGTCGCCATTCATCATTATGACTGCAACTATTATTGCATGGGGGTTGCAACCCGTGAGGGAAGCGCTGAACTCAACAGGGGATATAAAATTCTATATTCCGGGTCTTAAGGATGCAATCATGAATAGCGAAGGTACTCCGCTTGCGATAAAGCCGTTCGATTTCAGCTATCTTTCTAATTCAGGAACAGGGGTTTTGCTTTCTGCCATAATTTCCATTCCTGTGATCGGGATGACTTTTAAGCACGGATTTAAAGTTCTTATAGCTACCATAAAGCAGTTGAAATTTCCGATAATAACTATTACGTCTATAGTCGGATTTGCATTTATTGCCAATAACTCAGGCATATCGATGACGATGGCCCTGGCGCTTGCGAGC
>DAIUKI010000432.1:0-2807 GCA_036848255.1 Bacteroidales bacterium
AATAATTTCCTGAAAATTCTGCTGTTAATAATTTAACAGTAAAATATTATGGGTGATTTTTCCTTATTCATAGTTGGAAGTTGCTGTTTAGAGTTCAACTACATCTCAATGATACCTCAGGGACCATTGAGCTCCTAACTTGGAAAAATCATTGTCCCTGATCACTTTTGGCTGGAATAAAAGGACCACCAAAACCCAGAGTTAAATCCTTGTCGTTCCTTAATGTATGTTAAAAGTTTTCAGACCTTCTTTTGAAGGGGTCAGAGAAGGACGGATTTTGAAGAAAATCCAATAATTGCAAAACCGATTGCATCCGTTTAAATTTAAACAAATGTCAGTGGCTGTAAAAATCATTTTATTGCTACCATCCATGATTTTTTAATCAGCGTTCACTTGTATATTCATCATAGGGTTTTAAAGTATCAATCAAGACATGGCTGCATAAACCAGTCGCCTTGACCGCATTCCGCTAGAAAGAATTACATTTTGATATGTATATATAGATCATAGGTTTAACTCCGGTTTAAATGGCCAATTTTAGTTTGGCGTCAGGTGGTTATTGTCATCGGCTTTTCCATCTTATAAAAGTTATACCCACTAAAAAGGTGTTGGATTGACTCAGTAATTTTGTTGATTAAATGAACTTTCGGCATATACATTATGTTAATATGAATCTGATTCCTCATAATCAACTTAACAATGTAATTATTGATCTCTGATGGAAAAAATTTTAAAAATCCGGCTCTACTCATTAATTGTAATTGCACTTGCATTATTTCTTGTCATTGGCTGCAAGAAGGATGATCCGGATCCTGTTGAACTGGAAATTGGATTGAGCTATCAGGGTGGTATTATTTTTTATATTGATGTTTCCGGACAACATGGCTTAATAGCTGCCACAACCGATCAAAGCAGTACTGATCCATGGTGGAATGGAAGTTTCATAGCGACCGGAGCTTTAAGCCCAACAGATGGATCTGCGAATACTACATCAATAATAACTGCACAGGGAAACAGCGGCACTTATTCTGCCAGACAATGCAGAAATTTTACCGGGGGAGGGTTTAGTGACTGGTTTCTACCCTCAAAGGATCAGCTTAATATTCTTTATACTGAAAAGACTGTTGTCGGCGGCTTTACAACAAGTATTTATTGGTCTTCCACTGAATACGATACTGGCAGTGCATGGGTTCAGGATTTTGAAACGGGAGAACAACACCTTGATAACACAAGTGATGGAGCAAATGTACATACGCGTGCGATAAGAGCTTTTTAATTATTCGATAATTGATGGCTTTATTACCATTCTTATCTTTGACCTGTTATTTCAAAATTGTAAAGATTGTATAAAATCCATCTGATTGAAGTTTAATAAACATAAACATATAAATATGAACCCGATAGAAGATTTAGTTCACGAACACAAGGCAATTAAAGTAATGTTAAGTATTATGAACAAGATTGCAGAAAATATCAGGAATGATCAAAGCGTGGATACTAATGATATTGAAGGCATTGTTGACTTCTTAAAAACATTTGCCGATAAATGTCATCACGGGAAGGAGGAAAATGCCCTTTTCCCTGCACTGGTTGAAGCTGGAATTCCAAAAGAAGGCGGGCCAATAGGTGTTATGCTTAATGAACATGCTGTCGGCAGAGAATATATTAATGAAATAAGCACAAAAACAGAACAATTTAAGTCTGGAAACTCTGAATCGTTGCAATTAATTGCAGACAGTCTTTTAAGTTACTCTAATTTATTGCAAGCCCATATACAGAAGGAAGAAAATATCCTTTTCCCAATGGGTGAAAAGGTTCTCACAATTCAGAAGCAAAATGAAATCTATGAAAAGTTTGAAATAATTGAAGAGGAGGTAGTTGGCCACGGAGTCCATGAACAATTACATGAACTTTTAGACAAGCTGAAAAGTAAGTATTTCGGATAAATTCCTATGTAGTTGGAAATCACTTAATCCGGCAGCTCTACCTCATACGGATTGTCAAGAAAATAATAATAGGTGACCCGGGATCTTCATTTTATCTTCATCTTATTGTTATATATTTGCTATTAGCCCATATTGTGTCTTATTATTAAATAACTGATTGAAACTCTATATTAGAAATATGGTTTGCATCCGGTGCCAGATGGCAGTTAAATCTGAGCTGGGAAAACTCGGAATACATCACACCAAAGTCGAATTAGGTGAGACTGAAATCATGGAAGAACTTTCAGCTGAGCAACGAGATAATCTAAGCATTTCCCTGAAAAATATCGGCCTCGAATTACTTGATGATAAGAAAAACATAATGGTTGAGAGGATAAAAACCCTCATAATTGAACTTGTACACTTTAATGATGAACAGATCAAAACAAACCTTTCCGACTTTCTTTCCGAAAAACTGAATCACAATTACACATACATTTCAAATCTTTTTTCAGAAATCAAAGGGACTTCTATTGAGCAGTTTTACTTGTCCAATAAAATAGAAAGGGTAAAAGAGCTGCTGGTATATGATGAGCTCAGCCTTACCGAAATTGCCTATAAATTACATTACAGCAGCGTGGCACATCTGTCAAACCAGTTTAAGAAAATGACAGGGCTTACCCCAACTCACTTTAAAAATCTCAAGAATAAAACTCGCAGGGCTTTGGGGAATGTGTGAATGATGTAAACAAACCCTTGAATTATGTAAAGGTTCTCAGTATAAAGGATTGCACCTTTGTATCTGAATTATTATATATAACTAACAAGATATATGGAATTGCAATAAGTTCTGCATTCATAAAATATTATATTTCAAATAGT
>DAIUKI010000433.1:0-2806 GCA_036848255.1 Bacteroidales bacterium
AAAACTCCTCCAAAACCATAACCATCATTATATTTTGGAACAACATGCATATGCAGATGTGATATTTTGTCACCATAAGCGCCGTAGTTGATCTTATCCGGACTAAAAGCCTCTGCAAGGGCTTTCCCTGTCCTTGCCACATCACGCATAAATGCATTGCGCTTTTCATCGCTCAGTTCATGGAAATCAACCGAATGATCATTGAATACCACATTACATCGGCCAGGATAAGATTGCTCCTTAAACAGGAACAACCTTGATACCTCCAGGTCACAGATCATTAGCATCAGATTATTCAGTGTATCATTATTCTGACAATACAGGCATTCTGAAACAGGGGTTTTCATAAAGGCGATTTTTTAATGACATTTTTAATTTATTCACAACAGGTCGCCCCGATGGGGCTCATTTTTCTGTGTAGGATCAATTTCTATAAACATGTCGTCCCTAACGGGACTTACAGAATTTAAGCTTCCCAGTAAAGCGGGACTGTCATTGACCATGGTTTATTCAGAACGTCTCTTAAATCCAAGGTTTTCAAAAAAGCTGATAGCCCTTCTGAACAGCTCAAAATATAAGGCCACAAATAGAATCAGCGACATTGCCCACAGAACCATTGTATTGAACCAGTAAGTATCAATTTCAAGATTGCCAAGTTGTTTTACAGGGGCATAAAAATGGGCTCTCCCGAACCTTGAAGTACCCTTCATATATCCAGGTCTGTATTTTTGAATGATCCTGTTTTCCTTTTCAAGGCTTAACTTTGTATTGGCTTCATCGAGGACGATAAAATTCAGCTGCTCATTTTCATAGTTTTCCTTTAGTTTTATCAATCCCTCTGCACCGATTTGGCTTATTAGTGAATCTGTAACTGCCCCTTTCTTTTTCAGGATCTGATTGCTGAATGATCTGAATTTTCTTTTAAGGATTTCGAGGCGGGCCCTTGTCTCTTTCTCTGTTGCAGCATTAAAGTCCCTTATGTTGAGCGAATTTATCCAATCTCCCGCAGGCGGAACATTTGCACGGGACGATAGTATATTAATGTACCAGGCAAGTTTGCGAAAATTAGTTTCAACAAGCTCCCTGTTTGCAGGTGTTGCCCTGTACTTCATGCACTCATGCAGATCAACCACCAGCTCATCAATAAGAAATGATGCAATGTAATCGCTGGGGTTTGCCTCAATTTCATAATCGATAAATAACTTTTTATAATCATTGTTTTTAAACTGATTGACAGCAAGAGCCTCAAACGACCATCTGCCAGTCATCAGATCTCCCAATACCGGCACATATTCGAGTGCGGAATACTTGCTGAGATTCAGTTTGTCGAACTTTACGAGTACGCCGCTGAATAATATCTGGGGGATCAGTATAAACGGGATCAGTATGTAAATGGTTATTACTGAATTAAAGGCCGATGAAATATTTAATCCAAGAAGATTAGCAAAGCATGAGGTTGAAAACAATATGAGCCAGTAGCTCAAAGCCATGCCTTTGATACCCAGAATCAGATTTCCAATCATGACAAACAGAATGGTTTGGATAGCGGAAATCAGGAACATTATCAGGATCTTTGAATTCAGGTAGCTTAGCCAGCTCAGGTTGAGGAATGATTCCCTCTTAAGGATCTTTCGGTCCTTTACAATCTCTTCGGAGCTGATCATAAGTCCAAAGAAAAGTGAAGTGATAACACACATAAACAGGTAAGCCGGGATGTTATCATTCTGGCTGAGAACATATGATTGTCCTTCCGAATGCCGTGTAAAATAAGCAAGAAGAAATGCCAGGAGAGGAGAGCCAAGAAGACTCATCAGGATATACTGTCGGTCGGCAAGTTTTGATAAGATATCACGGGTGAAAAAAATTCCGGTCTGCTTCAATATGCCTGGTACACTATAGTAATTTTCAGGAAGCAGTATCTTTTCATGTGTATTCTTTTGTATCAGCGCCGACCTGCTTTTCTGAAACTTTTCGGCCCATTCTCCAGGAGAGATCTTCCTGGTCCGGGTTGCCTTACCCTGCTCATTTACAACCCGGGTCTCGATTATCTGAAGGATTTGATCAGTGTTTATATTACCGCATAAAGGACATTGATCCTCATCGGGATTGGCGTGATTGATATGAGTCTTGAAATAGACAATAACTTCTGTGGGATGTCCGTAGTAGATCTGGTATCCGCCTTTGTCAACGATCATTATCTTGTCGAACATCTTATAAAGATCGGACCCGGGCTGATGGATGTTCACAATAACCAGTTTCCCCTTGTAAGTCTGTTCCTTGAGAAGGCTCATCACAGTTACAGAGTCAACGGACGAAAGGCCTGAAGTTGGCTCATCTACGAAAAGTACAACAGGTTCACGGATCAGTTCCAGTGCAATATTTACCCTCTTGCGCTGACCTCCGCTGATTACTTTTCTCAGGGGATTTCCTACCTTAAGATCCCTGATATCTTCAAGATCAAGATCAGCAATCGTATTATTTACCGTTTCAAGTATCTTGTCTTCAGGCAGGTTGCTGAGGCACATTTTCGCATTGTACCAGAGATTCTGAAAAACCGTCAGTTCCTCGATAAGAAGATCATCCTGAGGCACATAGCCAGCAATTCCCTTCAGGTGTTCCCTCTCATTTTCATCGTAAATACTATACCCGTTGATCAGAACCTCTCCTTTTTGCGGTTTGAGTGTCCCGTTCAGAATGCTCATTGCAGTGGATTTCCCGGCACCGCTGCCACCCATAATACCAACAAACCTGCCTGATTCTTCATGAAAATTAAGATTCCGGATCCCGTTGTCGCTTTTCCTGAATC
>DAIUKI010000434.1:0-2805 GCA_036848255.1 Bacteroidales bacterium
AAGCCTCATCCTGCGAGATTCTCAAATGTATTACTCAATCCTGATTCATATATTGTCTCAGTGGCCAGGATGAAAACCCACGATCGTGCTGTGGTAACCTTGTCGCTGAAGAACATCGTATTCGGGGCGCCGGTAAAAGATCCCGGATTTACCTGGGGACCGAACCGCAAGGAAGGTGCGAGGAGCGATAAGGCAATAGTTCACGGCAGCGGATTCAAAGGCATAAATTATAATTTATACAGCCTTGCCCCGCGTCTGCATCCGCATCTTGCACTGATTGACGGATTCGAAGGAATGGAAGGGAACGGGCCAAATAACGGAACTCCCGTCGATCACAGGGTCTGTGTGGCAAGTACCGACTGGCTTGCAGCCGACCGTGTAGCCATTGAACTTATGGGCGTTGATTATACAAAAGTCGCATGGCTCAACTTCTGTACACAGGCAGGGTATGGGACCGGAGACCTGAGCAAAATTGAAATTGTCGGAGAAAGCATAAGCAACCATATTAAACACTATAAGCTTAACGACAATATCGAAAAGCAGCTGGCATAGAAATCCTTGTCTTCATAGTGAATCATTCAAACGGATGTTCCTTGCTGAAATCAGGTCTGTAATTCCTGTAACTCTCCATATCCTGAACCAATCCGTTGCGAAAACCTAGATCTTCCATAGCTTCAACTGCTGAATCATATTCAGCCTTATATAAAATCCTTTTTAAATCAGGATGATTTCGTACATACCTGGTTGGATGGTATTGTGACATCAGGGAAATATTTATTCCAGTTGAGATTTCGTCTGCAAGTGTATTTAATACTCTTTTACTTTCGTCAGCATGTCCCGGCAGAACAAGATGCCTGACAAGTATACCCTTTTCTGCTCTTCCCTCCTTATCAAGGTGGAGGGTCGAGCCTTTCTGGTAATACATCCTTTTAAGGGCTTTCAGCGCGATTTCAGGATAACGGGGTGCATCAGAAAACTCTTCTGCAACGGAAGGAGTAACATACTTATAATCCGGGAGATAAACATCTATTATCCCATCAAGGCTGTCAATCACCTCAGTTTTTTCATAGCTGTTTGTATTATAAACCGTGACGGGTTTCAGTTCCCTGGCATTCAATCCTCTTATGATGGCTTTTACCTGGGGCAAAACATGCGATGGGGAAACAAATCCGACCGCTTTAATATTCTCGGAAAGGATGCCTTCAATCATATCAAGGATTTCATTCAGGCTTGTGATACCGCTTCTGCAATCCCCTCCCGACCTGCTTATTTCATGGTTCTGGCAATAAATGCATTTAAGGTTACACCCCGAAAAGAATATGTTGCATATTCCGTCAGGTCCGCTTATGGGTGGCTCCTCTCCCCTGTGTATGCAGATTGAGGCAATGTTCAACCCTGCATCACAACCGCAATATCCCGTGCCCCCCTCAAACCTGTTCACCCCGCAGTCGCGGGGGCAAAGTGAACATTCGGATAGAAGGTTGATTTCGTCTTTCGTATAGATAGGCCCGGTCATGTAAATTCTTTTTAGTCGCTAAGAATGCAAAGTAAAAAAGTTTGCTTCAACATATTGCTAATTCTAAAACAATAATTATCTTTGCATTCGAATTGAGGGGCAATTGAGACCTAGGGGACCAGAGTCCCCTATTTTATTATCGGTTTTCAGAGAATGATCGAAAGGGAGAAAATAGTGGAATCGGTAAAAGAGTTTATCCGGGGTACGGATCTCTTCCTTGTAGCAGTTAAAGTGAGCGCTTCAAACAAAATAACAGTGCTTGCCGACAGGAAAGGAGGGATAACAATCGATGAGTGCGCATTGCTTCACCGCCACATTGAAAAAGGCCTCGACCGCGATACAATGGATTTTGAACTTCAGGTCTCCTCACCCGGTCTCGACATGCCTTTCAGTGTAATAGAGCAGTACTATAAAAATGAAGGTAAGAAGGTTTCAGTGATCGACAATGAAGGTATGAAATACTCGGGTATCCTGAAAAACGTCACAAAGGGCGGCTTCGACCTTGAGACTGAAGTAAAGGTCAGGGGTAAGGCAAAGGAGATCAAGAATCTTCCTTTCAATTTTGACCAGATAAAGACGACAAAAATTGTATTAACGATAAAATAATATCAAGAAGATTTCAGCAGATGGAAAATATTAATTTGATCGATACTTTTTCAGAATTCAAAGAGCTCAAGAATATTGACCGGCCCACGATGATGAGTGTGCTTGAGGACGTATTCAGGAGCATGCTGGCGAAGAAATATGGTTCAGCTGACAATTTCGATATCATTGTCAATATCGATAAGGGCGACTTTGAAATATGGAGGAACAGGGTTGTGGTTGAAGACGATGAACTGGTTGATCCCAACCTGCAGATACCACTTTCAAAGGCCAAGGAGATTGACGAGGATTATGAAGCAGGAGAAGAGGTTTCGGATGAAGTTAAATTTCTTGACTTCGGAAGAAGGGCTATCTTGTCGTTGAGGCAAAACCTTACAGCAAGGATCCTCGATCTTGAAAAGAACAACATTTACATCAAGTATAAGGACAGGATCGGCGAGATTGTGACAGGAGAAGTTTACCAGGTATGGAAAAGGGAGATACTCGTGCTTGACGATGACGGTAATGAGCTGATAATACCCAAAAGCGAACAGATCCCGTCCGATCATTTCCGCAAAGGCGATTCAATCAGGGCAGTGGTTATAAAGGTTGAAATGAGGAACAATACTCCGTTCATCATCCTCAGCCGTACCTCGCCCGTATTCCTTGAAAGGCTCTTCGAGCTTGAGGTGCCTGAGATATTTGAC
>DAIUKI010000435.1:0-2803 GCA_036848255.1 Bacteroidales bacterium
TTCATTATAAATTGATTTTGTCCCCATTGGTTATATTGCTGGCGTCAAGTGATGTTGTACAAATTTAGAATAAAGTGGCAACATTTGAAGATTTCCAAAAGTTATGCCGTCGCCTTGACCACATGCCGCCGTGTGAATTTAGGCATTATTACAAAAATATTTATAAGTTTAGTTGCATACCTAATTAAATAGTTATAAATTTGAATAGTAATCTCACTTTTTAATACTAAGTCTAATAAGCTACGTTTTGATGATAAAATAACTTTTAATCCTGATTACTCTAACTATATCATGTATTTAATCATTCTTTTAAAGCAATGAAATATTTCTGTTTGTTATTACTAAGCTTTTTTGCTCCCTTATTGTTAGTGGCACAAAATAAAGTTACAAATTACCAGGTGATCGGTCAGATTGTCGAAAAAATCACGGGCAATGGCGTTCCCTTTGCGACGGTGATCATTAAAAACGACAGTATCAAAGTGAAGAAGGCTCAGGCTTGTGATGTTTCGGGACATTTTTCAATTGACCTTAATGCTCCGCTCAATTACATCATAATTGTTTCCTCAGTCGGATATAAAGAATTCAGCATGCCCTTAACTGTCTCCAGGCTGAAAACCGATCTCGGCAAAATATCAATAGAAGAAGGAGTCTTATTAAAAGAAGTTACCGTAATGGCACAAAAACCCCTGGTAAAAATAGACCCCGACAAGATCGTTTACAGTATGGAGTCAGATCCTGAGGCACAGGCTAATAATGCTTTGGAAATGCTGCGGAAGGTACCGCTGATCACTGTTGATGCTGAAGAAAATATAACCCTTAACGGGCAAACGAATTTTAAAGTGCTTGTAAACGGCAAAAGCTCCACAATGATGTCAACAAACTTTAAGGAAGCCCTTAAAAGCCTTCCGGCAAATACAATCAGGGATATAGAGGTAATCACCAATCCTTCGTCGAAATACGATGCAGAAGGAGTCGGTGGAATTATCAATATCATCACCAGTAAAAAAACATTCGATGGATATAACGGAAGTGTGAGCTCAGGGGTAGATGCCCGGGGAAGTCTCAATTTAAGTGGTTATCTGGCTGTAAAAATTAATAAATTCAGTTTCTCATCACGTTATTACGGTAGCCAGTTCATACAACCCGAATCGCGTACAAGCATTGCGACCGAGTATTTTAATAATACCGATTACCATTATTCACAATCAGATGGGAACAGCACCTACAAAGGACTTTCTAACGGCTATACCGGTGAGGCAAGCTATGATATTGATTCACTTAATCTCATCAGCCTTTCTTTCTGGGGATACCTAAGCTCTTATGAAAACAATGGCTTTACTGAAACGCGGTATATGAACATTGATAATGATATTACCCGGTTGTATAATAATCTTTTAAAAAGCAGTAACAGATCGTCCTCCCTTTCGGGAAATATCGATTATCAAAGGACATTTAAAAAGCCCGACAAATCACTCACCTTTTCCTACAAACTCGATAATAATCCCAGAACAGTAAAAAACACTTCCGGTATAGAAGGAATAATAAACTATCCTTCTTATAGCCAACTATCAGAAAATGATGCTGTAGGACGTGAACAAACATTCCAGGCAGATTATTATGATCCTATAACCAAAAAGCACCAGGTGGAAGGCGGTGTAAAATTCATCTTACGGCAAAACACAAGTACCTCTGAAATTTTTCGCGATAACATGCAACTTGACAACGTGAATGACCTGGATTATAACCAGTACATCATGGGGTTGTATGCCGGTTACCTGATTAAATGGAAAAAGCTAAGCACAAAAACCGGATTGCGTCTCGAACGGACATGGAATGACGGGAATTCGAAAACTTCGGGCATCAATACTGATTTTACGAACCGGCTGTTCAACCTGGTGCCATATATTACATTTTCATATATGCCCAAACAGGGACAAACCATAAAATTGTCCTATACCCAGAGGCTTTCCAGGCCAGGCATCTGGTACCTTAATCCTTATGTAAATAACAGCGATTCTCTGAATATCAGCTATGGGAATCCTATGTTGAAATCGGAAGTATCTCATTCATTTGAGCTTGGATATACATTATTTACTCCTAAACTCAATTTCTCAGCTTCTTATACTTCCTCTTTTGCGAATAATTCAATCGAGAGAATTTCAAGAGTTGAATCCAATGGGGCTACTGTAAGCACATACGAAAATATCGGAAAGGATCAGCTCTACGGATTAAACCTTTATTTATCATATCGTCCCTCCGGTAAACTCAATATCTTTTTTAACGGAGGAGTTAACTATAGCAAACTGGAAGCCAATGCCGGCTATTCAATAACCAACAAAGGTTTCAGCTACAGAGGATCGCTTGGTGGACGGCGGACCCTTTGGAAAGATGGTTCTGTAAATGCCAACCTGGGAGTTTATTCATCCAGCATCATGCTGCAGGGAAGGTCTTCTTCCTTTTTCTATACCAGTTTGGGCGTTTCGCAATACTTCTTAAAACGGAAACTTATGTTAAGCGTTTCCACTTCTGATCCATTCTGGTACAGGAAAAAATATACAAACGAATCGAAAGACATTACCTTCAATTCACATATAGAGAATTCTTATCCTGCACAAAACGTTCGTTTCAGTGTAACATATAATTTCGGGAAGATGGATCTCCAGGTGAAAAAGGCTCGCCGGGGTATTAAAAACGATGATATAAAAAGCGGTAGTGAAAGCCAGGTTGGTGGCACAACACAACAATAACCCCAGCCCTGGTCAGGTTCCCCATACCTAAAAGGGAAATCCCCGTTGCAATTCGT
>DAIUKI010000436.1:0-2795 GCA_036848255.1 Bacteroidales bacterium
CCAAATCCGGCAGATGGATCAAATGTGTGGATTAAAAAACAATTGTAGGATTTTATATATTGTTTAGACAGACATCAGATCTGTCTAAACAATATCCTTTCATTTTCAACAACGATACAAACAAATTTAGCCCGTAATTTAAATTTTGTCAGGTATTTAGCTTGACATTGATAATTTATCGTTGTAAATTTACATACCTGATGATCTTTTGTCTTAAGAATTCAAGATAAAAGCCAAAAGCTTATGAATTTTTTACTAACTAACAAACTTAACTTATGAGAAATTTTAGTCTATGGAGAAAACGCAAGATTCTCTTTTCTTTCAGTCTTGCAGCAATTTTCCTGTTGTTTTTTACAAACAACCTGACGGCTGCAGATTTCGGAAGGCTTAAGTCTGGTTCCTCTGATGAGATGCAGGGGATTACAGTCAGGGGTGTTGTCAGAGATGCCTCTACAAATGAAGCAATGCCTGGTGTAAACATTAAAGTTAATGGAAGCTCACTCGGCACAATTACCGATATTGACGGCAGATACTCATTTTCTGCGGTTGAAAGAAATGCCACTCTTGTGTTTACTTTTATTGGTTATGTAACCCAGGAAATACAATTAAATGGCAGGACGAATCTGGATGTTGTTTTGACGAGTGAGGTTACCGGGCTTAGCGAAGTTGTTGTTGTAGGATACGGAACAACAATGAGGAGAAACATGGCAAGTGCTACTTCGGCGCTTAAGAGCAATGAAATTGTCGGAATGTCTACTACTGACCCAAGGCAGGTACTGCAGGGTAAAATTGCCGGTGTTCAGGTAACCAACAATAGTGGTGATCCGGGTTCTGGTGCAAGAATTGTTATCAGGGGAATGGGTTCATTTTCCAATACTGATCCTCTTTATGTAATTGATGGTATTCAGGGAGGAGATATTAATTCAGTTGCTCCTCAGGACATTGAAAACATTACAATTCTTAAAGATGCCTCTACAACTGCAATTTATGGGTCAGCTGCTGCCAATGGTGTTGTCCTGATAACAACTAAAAGCGGCAAAAGAGGCGATCTCAAAATAGAATATGACGGTTCTGCAGGTTTTGCAAATGTCACAAGACGTCTGGATATGCTAAATGCTTCAGAATATGTTGATTTGGTAACAGATATTCAACACTCAAACGGTCTGGAAATTACTGCAAAACTTGCATCCGCTGATGTTCGTATTGATCGTACAGACTGGCAGGACGTTACCTTCCAGAGGGCCTTCGTTACAGATCATAATCTAAGATTCAGCGGAGGAACAGAAAATGTAACATATGCGTTTTCAGCTGGATACCAGAATCAGGGATCAACTGTAATTGACCGGAATTTCCAAAGGTTCACAATTGGTGCGAAGATGACAGAGGGTCTTTTCAATAAGCGGGTAAACCTTTCCCAAAACCTCAGGTTAAAAAATGATGTGAATACCGGAGTATTAGCCAGCCTTAATGAGGCCTTAAGAATGGCTCCCTATTTACCAATATATGATCCGGCCAATCTCGGAGGATATGCACGGATGGACAAAGTTACTGATCTTCAGGATGCCAATAATCCATACAACTCGATAGGCAACACTGATTACACTGACAGAGGTCTTAGTATGGAACTTGATCTGGCCGGAGAAATTCAGCTGCTAAAAGGATTGACTTTTAAATCCCAGGGCAGATTATCAGGAGGCAATTACCATAATATGACTTTTAATTATCCAAGCAATGGTGGTAATTTTAGCAAGGTATCTTCCGATATAAATGAGTATTACAATTACAGCTACGGGTTTATCCTTGAGAATTACTTCTCATTTAACAGGAATTTCGGAGATCACTATTTTAACGCCACGCTCGGGAATACATACGATCCGGCAGGTGTTTACAGGAGTATATCCGCATCCGGGTCAAACTATACAAGTGATGCTATTCAAAACCTTGCCCTGGCAAATTCCACTTCAGTTACCGGATCGTCAGTAAACAGCGGGAAATCGAGGTTGTCATATTTCGGCAGAATCGGATATACTTACAAAGAGAAATATGTATTAAATGCCAGTTTAAGAAGAGATGCATCAAGCGTATTTGGCGTAAACAACCGCTGGGGTACCTTTTATGGCGTCGGATTAGCCTGGACGGTTTCAAAGGAAGATTTTATGAGCTCTTTTTCAGGCCTTTCTAACCTGAAGCTAAGGGCCAGTTTTGGTAAGACCGGGAATGATAATATACCTGCATTCCTGACCTCTTCTAATGTCTGGAAAGGTTCTGGCAACAACATTGTTTATTCTTTTGGTGATGATCTCTCTTTTGCCACAGGTTCAATAGTTAACAGCATTCCGAATCCTGACCTGAAATGGGAAGAAACAACCCAGTTCGATATTGGTTTTGATTTAGGTTTATTAAGTGACAGGATCACTTTCACTTTTGATTATTATAACAGGTCGAATGAAGACCTGCTGATAGAGACCCAGCTGCCTCTGACAACCGGATTGGGAAATCCAGGCTCAGTAGGCACCCAATGGATAAATGCTGCCAGTATGAAAAACTCAGGATTTGAAACCTTCCTGACATATAGCAGCAAAGGCACTGATTTCAGATGGGATATGTCACTAAATGCAACCTATAGCGTCAATGAAGTTACAGCATTAGGGACAATCGGAGATTTGCCAATATCAAAAGGAGAGTTCATGACAGGAGTTGGAAATGCAACGCGTACTGACATTGGTCACCCTCTCGGTGCCTATTTTGGATATGTTTATGACCATGTTGTTATAAGTCAGGCTGACCTGAATGAA
>DAIUKI010000437.1:0-2790 GCA_036848255.1 Bacteroidales bacterium
ATTATATATTGATCAGGTTCCTGACATAGTTTGCAATGGAAAGTGATGAAGTCAGTCCGGGAGATTCGATTCCGATCAGATTTATGAACCCCTGGCATCCGCGTTCAGACTCCTCCCTGATGTAAAAATCCATTACAGGATCCCCTTGCCTCTGGATCTTAGGACGGATGCCGGCCATATCCGGGGAGAGGTCATCATATTCCAGGAAGGGAAGGAATTTCTTTACCGATTTAAAAAAGACTTCCTGTTTTGATGGTGTAACTTTGTAATCGTAAATATTTGATTGAAGGTATGTTACATCGGGGCCAAGCTTCACTCCGCCGCCGATCTCTATCGTGACATGAATGCCGATCCCTTCAAGGTTATGGACCGGAACAGGGTAAACCAGTCTGTTTATCAACCGGTTCTTTGGCGGATTGAGCCTGAAATACTCTCCCTTGCAGAACTTGATTTTAAGTTTATCATCGCCTAGACCTGCCATTTCAGAGACTTTGTCTGAAGTAAGTCCCGCAGAATTAATAACTATCCTGCTTGTAAACCTGAAAATGTTATTGTCAGAATCGAGCAAAGTGATATCATACCCCTCTTTCATTTTCCTGATCCCGCAAACCTCGCTTCCGTAAACTATCTGGCCGCCGTTATTTAATAATCTGGTTTCATAGCTTTTCATAAGCGAATGAGAGTCAACAATACCTGTCGATGGCGACAAAATGGCTTTGAGGGCAAAAACAGAAGGCTCCAGTTCAGCAATCCGATCCTTTTCGATTATTGATAGATCGTCAACACCGTTATTTAAAGCGGTCATTTGAATGGCCTCAATAATTGGAATTTCATCCGCAGAAGTTGCAACAATAAGCTTGCCGCAATTATTAAAGGGGATGTCGTTTTCTTTACAGTAATCATAAAGCAGCCTTTTACCCTCAACGCACAGCCGCGATTTCAGACTGCCCATCGGATAATATATCCCGGCATGTATGACTTCGCTGTTCCTGCTGCTTGTCTCCTGTCCGAATGTGGTATGCTTTTCAATAAGGAAAACATCACTGAAATCCTTCGACACTCTCTCAGCTATTGCCAGACCAACTACACCGGCGCCGACAACTAAAATTTGTGCATCCATTACAGAATATATTTGCAAAATTTCACAAATCTAATAAATATGACCAATTTTTTGGTGATCCTTTGTTATGTGCTTAAAGTGACTTTGTGTGAAAAAAGTAATATTTTTGTTATCAAAGCCAGATAATGAATTCTGATCTTAGAATTAATCCGATTAAGGTATTATCATTTTCTATATTTGTATCTCTGCTTCTGATTTTGACTCCGGGTTGTAAAAAGAATTACCCGATTGACCGGTTCTCACTTGTCACCCGACACAATATTGAAATATCGGAAATCGACAGCCTGAATTCATTATCTGTCGGAAATGGTGATTTTGCATTCACCACCGATATAACCGGATTACAGACTTTTCCTGATTTTTACTCCAGGGGAATTGCACTTGGAACCATGTCGAACTGGGGTTGGCACACTGGTGAAAATCCTGAGGGTTTCAAGCTTTCGGACGTGTTCAGAAAATATGACGTTCATGGGAGGGAGGTGAATTATGTTCATCAGTTCAGGTGGAATGAAGACACAGTGAAGACAGTAGCTTCTGAATGGCTCAGAAATAATCCACACCGTATCCATCTGGGATTGATTGGACTCCGGATATTGAAGGAGGACGGAAATGAGATAGACATCAGTGATATTCAAAGCCCTGCCCAAACGCTTGATTTATGGACAGGTCAGATAGAAAGCCACTTCATGGTTGATAATGTTCCTGTCAGCGTGATAATAGTGTGCCACCCCGGTAAGGACCTTATTTCTGCACGGATCTCTTCAAAGCTGATCGCTGATAATAGACTGAAGATCAAAATCAGTTTTCCGCTTGGCGTTTCATCCCCGGAAGGATATGATTTTAGTCATCCTGATAAACACTCGACACTGATAGTATCTGATTCAGCAGACGAAACACTCCTTGAGCGAAAACAGGATAATGATAAATACTATGTTAAAATAAATCATGAAAGTGCCGGATTAAAAGTATATAATAAGCACTTATTCATTCTTGAATCTGAAGCAGATACTGTCCTTGAGTTTTCATGTCATTTTGCGAAAGAGCTCCCTGATGAAAAAGCAGAAAAATTTGACGAAGTTGCTGAAGCAAGTAATAAGAGCTGGTCAGATTTCTGGATGACAGGAGGAGCTGTCGATTTCTCAGAGTGTACTGACCCACGGGCTTCCGAGCTCGAAAGGAGGGTAGTTCTTTCGCAGTACCTTACCAGGGTACAGTGCAGCGGTTCATTGCCGCCTTCTGAGACAGGACTTACCTTCAACAGCTGGTACGGCAAATTTCATCTTGAAATGCACTGGTGGCATGGTATCCATTTCGCCTTATGGCAGCGGGAAGAGGTGCTTCAGAGGCAGATGGATTATTATGGAAGAATATATGAAAATGCCAGGCAAACCGCGAAAAATCAGGGTTATGAAGGAGTGAGATGGCCAAAGATGGTAGGGCCTGATGGCAGAGAGAGCCCCAGCACCGTCGGAACTTACCTTATCTGGCAGCAGCCGCATTTTATTTTTTATTCAGAGCTGCTATATGAGAATTCCGGTAACAAGGATCTGATATTGAAAAAATACAAAGACCTTGTATTCTCAACAGCTGAATTTATGGCTGATTATGCCTGGTATGACAGCGCCTCTGACCGGTATATCCTTGGTCCGGTTCTGATACCGGCTCAGGAG
>DAIUKI010000438.1:0-2786 GCA_036848255.1 Bacteroidales bacterium
CGTCCCTGTTCTTCGAGTATCTTATTAAAGGTTTTCTGGCAGGAATCACCCTTGCAATGGCTATGCTGCCGGAGGAATTCCCGGTGGTCCTGACCATTTTCCTTGCTCTTGGAGCATGGCGGATGTCGAAAAAATCAGTGTTAACACGAAAACCTGCGGCCATTGAAACTCTTGGCTCAGCCACAGTTCTGTGTACAGACAAAACAGGCACTCTGACCCAGAACAAGATGAGTGTTGCACGACTCTTTAACGGTACTGATTTTTCCAGAGTGGTACCAGGAGATACTATCTCTGAACCATTCCACGAAATTATTGAATACGGAATTTTAGCGAGTCAGGTGAATCCTTTCGATCCAATGGAAAAGGCAATAATAAACATTGGTGATCAGTTTCTTAAGAATTCAGAACATATTCATGCTGACTGGGTGATGGAAAAGGAATATCCGTTATCTAAAGATCTGCTGGCAATGTCGAGGGTTTTTTCAAATACAGGGACTAAAGAACAGGTAATTGCTGTAAAAGGAGCTCCTGAAGCAATCTTCGATCTTTGCCACCTGAATAGTGATAGAATATCACATTTTGAAAAAGCAGTAGCTGAGATGGCTTCAGAAGGGTTGAGAGTTTTAGGGGTGGCCAGGGCAAGTTTAATTTCTGGAGTTCTACCTTCAATTCAGCACGATTTTGACCTTGAGTTTTTAGGGTTGATAGGATTATCAGACCCGATAAGGAAAAATGTACCTGATGCTATTAAGGAATGCTATAATGCTGGTATCAGGGTAATTATGATTACTGGCGATTACCCTATAACAGCCACCAATATTGGAAAAGAGATCGGGATCAAAAATCCGGAACTCTTCATAACAGGTTCAGAATTAAAAGATATGCCTGAGGATGAACTTTGTGAACGCATTAAAGATGTGAATATTTTCGCACGTGTGGTCCCTGAACAGAAACTTAAAATTGTAAATGCCCTTAAAAAGAATAAAGAAATCGTTGCTATGACGGGAGATGGAATAAATGATGCTCCTGCTCTGAAAGCTTCGAATATAGGAATTGCAATGGGTGAAAAGGGTACCGACGTGGCAAGGGAGGCATCTTCCCTTGTATTGATGGACGACAATTTTGCATCTATAGTAGGAGCTATAAGAATGGGACGAAAAATATTCGATAATCTTCAAAAAGCTTTAGGATATATTTTTGCAATCCATGTTCCGATTGCCGGATTGTCTTTGATCCCTGTACTATTCGCTGACTTACCCCTGATCCTGTGGCCCGTTCATATAGTTTTCCTGGAATTAATCATCGATCCGGCCTGTACAATGATTTTCGAAGCAGAAAAAGAGGAGAAAAATGTAATGTCCCGACCCCCGAAAGATATCAACGAGCCATTTTTCGGAGCAAAAAAGATATTTTTCAGCTGCCTGCAGGGTATAGGAATCATTATTATTTGTTTACTAGTATATTTCATAGGACTAAAAATGGGATATTCCGAAAAAAGTGTAAGAACACTTACTTTCGTTACATTAATAGTCTCAAATATTGCTGTTATTCAATCAAACCGTTCATGGACCTCCGGAATTTTTAAAATCCTTTCTACTCCAAACAAAGCAGTTGCATGGATTGTCGGCGGGGCAATAATCTTCCTGATCCTGATTCTTAACATACCATTTCTCCTGGATCTTTTCCTGTTTGAAAAAATAGGTTTTGTGGAATTTATGGTATGCGCAGGGGCTGGTCTGTTCAGCATTACATGGTTCGAAATATATAAACAAGTGAAGAAATCTTGAAAATACCGACGCGAGATTTAAGCTATTCAAATGACTTTGTAATCTGAATTTCAGGATTATTATTGTAAATCACATGCAATTCAGAAAGGCTTTCAACATCGATAGCCTTCATTAATTCACTTATTTTGTTTAGCGTTTCTATCTGTTTTGAGCTAAGCTGATTATTTTGAAAGATATCATCCAATATGGGTGCATATTGATTAATTGGATATTCGGTTCCCAATGTAGATGCTAAATCCGTACAGACTTTCCCTACAATAGAAACCAGACCGGAATATCGGCCAGGTATTCCATAAAGGCTGGGGTCAATCTCCCCGTTTTGCATTCTTAACCATAACTCGTTGCTAAGGTCAAACTGCTCTGTGCCGAAATCAACCTTATCTGTACTGGGATCTACAAGCATCCAACGCTTTTCTTTTCCATTCCAAACCTCACAGATTGTGTGACTCGCATGAAATCCGGGTATTAGATAGGTGGCATGACCGGAACGTACCCTGGCAGGAATTCCACGGTACTTTAATATGGATGCCAGTAGAATTGCATTCTGGTTGCAACCAAGTACAAGTCGGGCTTCAGGTTTTCGATTTTTCACTATACCCGAGGAATCATATGACAGAAGGCCCTCCAAAATCGATTTTACGCTTGGATAACTAAACGCTTCATTCCATCTCTCTTTGGGTATTTGCTCACGAAACTTTGGCAATTCAGTATACGGATGGATAAACTGGTATCTTATTAAACTGCAAAGCTCGGATAATGAATCAGGAAGGTTTTCATACAGATATGCATATTCTCCCGGATCAGTAAATGGACTGTATTGACGGTAGAAGTCCAATAACGATGTATCAGCAGCCTCGCCTGACCTGTCCATTGAAAGTATATCAGATTCAACTATACTTGTATGGGCGCTGCAAATTTCCATTAGTATGGAAATGAACAAAATAGTTAATGTGTTTTTCATGATTTATTGAATTAAGTAGTTAATATTATTAACTTAAT
>DAIUKI010000439.1:0-2777 GCA_036848255.1 Bacteroidales bacterium
AAATGTATTCAAAGCTTACTTTTTTCAGCCACTTCTCTTCCAGCAGCCTGGCGATGCGTTTCACAACCGTTCTCCTGATCTCAAGATCGACCGGCAGGTTTGGATCCTGATGGGCGACGTTAATCCTTGTGCCGATCACAAAATGGATCTCATCACTGTCCATAATCAGCTTTACAATTTTATCGGCAGGCCCCTTCCCGAGACGGACACTATTATTATAGGATTTCAGTATTTCATTTACTTTCTGAAGGGTTAGGATCCCTTCAGTCACAAGATCAATTCCATCAATAAAGCTTTCAGGCGGCAATTCGGGATCTTCAAAGATCAACTCATCAATAATCGCTTTATTTAGCTCCCTTGCCACGATATCAGCTGTCGTTCCGCCGCAAATGATCACTTTTCCGGTATACTCCTTCACTTTCAATGCCAGCTCCCTGTCTTTTTCCTTTTCGTACGGAGGTCCGGTACAGATGAGCAGTTTGCGGGGGTCCCTGAAATAAATTGTTGCACAGCTAATATCATCCTTTGCTTTGTAGGCATCGTTCTTGTGCGCCATCGTTACAATCTTGCCCGAGAGCATTATTGCTGAAATCGATGCTTCACTGTGAACCAGCGAGGATGCATAAGCGGCAATATCATCCCTCCCCCAGCCGAACGGGAATGCCTCGCCTCCCATCCCGCTCTGTGCCACACCATCGGAACAGAAGATGATCCTGTCCTCCTTTGCAGGCATAAACGAACAGGTCTTGAGAACTTTTCCGCTGTTTTTCCCTTTGTCGAGAGTGACCTTTTTCCAGGAAGGATCAAAGATTTCAGTACCTCTTAAGATTATTGTCGACGGATTATCATACTCCAGGATATTTGCACGGCCGCTGCTTTCAATATCTACTATTGTAAAAGTCGAATAACTGATCTGCCTTTCACTGCATACGGGCAGGGTGTTCATGATGATCTCGGCAATCCGGTCGACCTCTTTGTGCTCGCGCGTGAAATTGAGGGCCATCGTTGCAGTCAGCGTGGCAAGGATGTTCGCTTTTACCCCATGACCCATCCCGTCCGACAAAACGGCAATAACCCTGTCTTCCTCCTTGATATACCTGTAAAGGAATACATCGCCGCAAATTCTCTCACCGTCATGATTTCTCTGCTGGCTGTTCACCTCGATATAAAAATCCCTTGACACGGCAGGTTATTTGAGGTTATTCTTTGAGCCCAATGATTTCTTGCGGTACGATTCGATTATCGAATTAAGCATCTGTTCTGTTTCTGAAGCACCTTCACCGAGAAGAAATCCTATCTTCTGTACCATTTCAAGGTTTTTGTCGATTACTTCGCTCACCCTGTTTGTCACCTCTTCCCCTTGGACTTCAGGGGAATAGAGATCGCGGATAATTGCCCCGCACATTTTATTCTTCTTAATTGGAAAAATTGAAATGTTCAGCATACTATCCTCGTAATGGATATCCTTGCTCACAACAGGTTCATCCTCTTTCAGGACAAACGTGAACATGTTGTAGACATTGAATGGAAGAAGCGTTTTAAGGTCAGCCCCGACAAGTCCGGGAATTATATCGGAAATGGCTTTAGCATCCTCGCCAAGTATATTGATGAAGCTTAGATTTGAATGAAGTATTTTCAGGTTGGCATCGACAATCACAACCCCTGTCGGCAGTTTCTCGAGCATATTATTCATCATATCGGAAGCGCTCTGAGCCATCTCTTTTTCTCTCATGGCGATCTCTTCCGAATCTTTAAGTGCTCTTTTTGTCTCTGCCAGTTTTCTGTTTGTCTGCCTGAGTGTCTCGATGTACTCCTGCTTATTTCGCAGGTTGAATGTGTGGCACATTTCCGGAATAGCCAGCCCTTTTGCAACAGTTGATGCAAACTCACGGCATGACTGATATCCGCATGCTCCGCAATTAAGCTCTTCAGCCGTATTCTCTTTTCCTATGATCTTGAGGACTTCATTTATTGCTTCTGCGGGTGGTTCAGGGATCCTCTGGTCATTTGGGCTAAATGTCCTCGTGAAATCAAGCTTCGACCATCTGTCCATATCCTTCTGCCATCTTACCTTATCGAGCTTAGCGACTCTTTTTTCGGCATATTGCCTTACAAGCGCCCTCCCTTTGAATCTTTCATTGTGACGCTCCATCCCCGGTCCGAGCAGACAGCCATGACAAAAGAAAAGGTTAAAATGATGATGGATGGTATCGATATATTTACTGAAATCGTTTATTGCTTCAAATACCTCTTCTCTCCCCGAGGCTGTTATGACACTGCTGGAAACCATATCGCGCTTTATACCTCCCGCCTGTATTATCCCTGCCGGTATCGGGTATAGTGCTCCCCAGTGACCGTATGGCGGATCAAATTCCGACATTTTCACAACTCTTTCCGAAATATCAAATTCGTCGAAAAGCTGCCTGAGTTCAATGAATGTCAGTATACCGTCAACCAGCTTACCGTTGCGGTACAGTAAAGCTTCATCCTTGTTATCGATGCATGGCCCTAAATAGATGATATTCACCTCTTCGCCATATAATTCCCTCACAACCATCGCAGTGGCGATCATCGGAGATACAAACGGAGCCAGGTTGGGTACAAGATCAGGATGGTATTTCTCAATAAGCTTAACTATTGCCGGACAATTGGCAGTAATATAGTATTTGCCTTCAGCCTGGCTGAAATGGTTAGCATATTCTGCGGCGATAAGGTCGACTCCGAATGAGTTTTCATGAACATAATCAAATCCCAGGGCCCTGAGCATGCTGACGAAT
>DAIUKI010000440.1:0-2776 GCA_036848255.1 Bacteroidales bacterium
CCCGGGAAGATCGGATTTGTCAATGACCGGGAAATTTTCCGGTAACTGGGCAAGAGAAACTTGGGAGGCAGTTATTACTATTAAAATGATGCATGATAGTTTGTGCATTTCTTTTTTTTGTTGAAGATTCTAATTCACGTTTTAGCTTAAATCAAACGTCTTCAAATCAATTTTACTCTTGTCGGAGACCCCCAGTCCCAGAGAAGTTGCCATAGAAAGAAATGTCAGGGACCCGGGTGCAGCAGCTTTCTGAATTCCCTCTGCAATTCTTTTTTCAGCTATTATGTCATAGCTGATCCTGTCCATTGCCACCGGATCGGTGGATACAAGCATTGAATTGTAGTTACAGATAAACTGCGGATTTGCGCCTGGGCCGCCATTGAAACAGCCCCTCAAACCGTCGCAGATATTCAGGACTACCTTGTCACGCAGAGGGGCAAAAGCACAAACCTCAGCGCACGTGTCGTTCCATAGTTGTGCATGAAGTCTCCCTGTATTTGATACTGATCCGTAAGCAAGGTTCTTCATTGCGTTGGTTATTGAACCTCCCGCATTCTTCAATATTGGAATATTGATGATCTTGTCAACCTCCTGAGTTACAATCTTTGTGAAATATGAGAACTTACCGCCATTAACCATGTAGGGCATCGTCTCTGCATCATATTCGCCCTCCACATCTGCCCAGTAGTACCACTCCTTATCGATGTTCCTCTCTCCGAGCAACTTTCCGTTTTCATCGACGAATGAACCTTTTTCATCCTGGTATTCTGTACCCCTGATGGTTATCCCAGGATAATTATCATTTGTAAATCCAGTGTCCTTCAATTCCATATCCCTCCTGTCCCATATTATAATATCCTTCCTTTCAATTCCGCTTTCAGTCAATTGTTTTACAACAGACTGAACTACGGCATGGCTTGTAAAAAGAAGCTTGCCGGCAACCGGATTTACTTTAAGACCTATTGTTTCACCCGGTTTTACAAACATTCTCCAGGCTTTCTTCAGATTCTTTTGTCCTGTAAGCTCTAGCATCGATTTCTGAAGCATCAGGTAGGCAGCAGCTTCAACAGGTACATCTTCCACGACTGAGTTCATGTTTTTCACTACAACAACCTTTCCAGGGAACTTGCCCGGCATTGAGGCAGATGTTCTGGGATGTTTTCCGGCATCACTGATATTTGTTGCAGGCTTTGTCTGGGTCTGCAAAATTTCTGATGTCATACCCGAAACAGGTTTGACTGCGAGAGCGGCACCTCCTGCTCCAAGGATCGTGAAGAATTTTCTGCGATTAAGGGTTTTTCTGCTCATAATAAATTGAATATTATTCCGGGATAAAGATAACTAAATATCAAATGTTACTGGTTACCGGGTACTGGGAACTTGTTGCCCTGCCTGTTCGTTGTGACTGGCTCTGAAATCGTCTTCGTTATCGATCTCCGGGGATTCGTCGAGAGACTCCCACCTGAATTCCCTGTCATACGGGTCAAGGGCTTTTTTCGGGTCAAAAATCCTTGTGTCAACCATCTCAAAGGTATACGGGGTAAAATCAGGCTTATCAGTAAAAAAATCCTGCAGAAGAGTCGCTGTCGCATCGAACTGATTCAGTGGGGGAATGTCGCAGATATTATAAATAGTTTTAAGGATCGCTCCGAAATTTGCATGCGAATGTGAAACATATCCACGCTTAATCCAGGGGCTTATCATCATAAGCAGTGACCGATGGGCATCAATGTGATCCCTTCCGTCCTGGGCGTCATCCTCTGTAACGATAATAAGCATCTCGGGCCACCACTTCGTATGGCTCAGCTTATCTATTACCCTGCCCAGTGCAAGATCGTTGTCAGCCATATAAGATTCCCTGAATGGATACCCGTCATTCTTCCGCTCAGAAGATCCATGATCATTAGGTATTATCATGGTTATAACTGAAGGAAATTCTTCATTGCCCGAGAGCCATTTTTCATCAAGCTCCTCTTCAAACATGTCGATCCGGAACTGATCAGGCACACTGGTATTGTATGTGGCATATTTACGGGAGGTCCTGTCAAATAAAGGTTTGGGCATAGGGAACATCACTCCCATTTTGATTCCTGTGTATTTATGCCATTGTTCCTCCTCAGCTCCGGAAAACTCAAAACCCTGACCAAAATTAAAGAAATCTATACCGTTCCTTGAAAGATGCTCCCACATTCCGCCCGCCTCATTGTAATCCTCAGGATAAACGGCACCGGATGATCCGGCAACAAATTTCCTTCCCGGAGCTTGACTCATAAGATCCCTTGTTATCTCCATTGAACTGTTAATCTCTACCCACTCATTCGGATAGGTTCCCACCATCCATCTGTGTCCGTGGACCGAGGCATCCGAATCACAGTAAAAATTGTCGCTGACTGTGAAATCGCGTGCGATCTTCTGGTGGTTTGGCATCACGTTTACTTTCATTTCAATCCTGGTTTCATCCCTGCTGGCCACCTTTGCGTTCATACCATACCTTGCCAGTGATGGATCAGCTTCAGCATTCGGAAGTTCCCCGTAGACCTCGTCAAAGGTCCTGTTTTCCTTGGTTATATAGACTATATGCTTTATCGGACTTTTTCTCAGACCTGCAACAGGTGGCAGCGGATTTTTCGGATCATCACGGATTTGTACTTCTTTAAAGGTATAATCAATCACCTGACTGGTTGTCAGAATCAGATCTGCTTTTTCAAGGTCTATTTTCTCGAAAGTTCCAAGCATGATATCGCCAACATATGTTCCTGCCTTTGTTGACACAAAA
>DAIUKI010000441.1:0-2763 GCA_036848255.1 Bacteroidales bacterium
AACAAATACATACTGACATTTACATTCCGGCGTGACGGCTCTTCAAAATTTTCCCGCAACAACAGGTTTTCCAATTTCCCATCATTTGCATTAGGATGGAATGTGGGGAAAGAATCGTTTATGAGGTCCGTTCCTTTCATTTCGAACCTGAAACTCAGGGGCAGCTGGGGTATAATCGGCAATGAGAAGATCAGCTATTATGACCGCTATTCAAGGGTACAGTCAGGCCTGCTTGCTGTGCTTGGCAACCCGGATGCTCCACTTCCTGCAGCTTCCTACAGTAAGAATGGCAATCCCGACCTGAGGTGGGAGAGCACAACCCAGACGGACCTGGGGGCAGAGATTGGATTATTCAATAACAGGCTGACAGGTGAATTTGATTACTATCATCGCAAGACCAATGATATACTCGTGGAACTATCAACTCCGGGGCATCTTGGAAACGGCCAGGGACAAAAAGTACGCTATAATGCCGCATCGGTACTTAACAGCGGATTCGAATTTAATGTGAGCTGGAAAGAAAACAGTGGTGATTTTAATTACAAGGTTGGCATCCTGGGATCTACCATTCATAATGAAGTATTGAGTATCGGAGGCAACAACAGCGGAATAGATTCCCTCCTGATCGGAGGATATCTGGGCGATGGCCGGCCCGTTACCCTTAGCCGTGTCGGCTTGCCTATCGGGGCTTTCTACGGATACCAGACTGATGGCGTTTTTCAATCCGAAGCTGAGATTGATGCCTATCCACATTCCTCACAGGCTGAACCGGGTGATCTCCGGTTTGTTGATGTAAACGGGGACCAGGTTCTGGACGGGCTTGACAGAACCTATATCGGATCGCCCGTACCCAAGCTGATCTTCGGATTTAATGCGGAGATGGAATACAAGGGTATTGACTTTTCCTTTGATTTTCAGGGGCAGACGGGTAATAAGATCTTCAATGGAAAGGAAGTTGTCAGACCCGATCCTTATAACTTCGAGAAACATGTCTTCGACCGGTGGACCGGCCCGGGAACAAGCAACAAGGAACCTAAACCATCTTTTGGAGGATACAATTTTACCCCTTCCGACAGGTTCATCCAGGATGGTTCATTCATCAGGCTGAGGAGCGTAACATTGGGTTATACAATCCCTGCGTCCCTGACAAACAGAGCCTCCATACAGAGATTGAGGATCTATATCAAGGGGTCTAACCTCCTTACGCTGAGCAAATTCACAGGGTATTCTCCTGAGATTGGCAGCTACGATGTGTTATCCAACGGGATAGATTTTGGTATTTATCCCATTACATCAACATATTCATTTGGTGTCAACCTAACATTCTGAGCAAGATGAAAACTATTGTAAAATCATCGACCCTTCTTATTTCATTCCTTTTTATTGCTTATGGATGTGAAGATTTTCTGCAGAAGGATCCGCAGGGTGAACTGACACAGGAAGAATTCCCTGTTAGTCAATCAGATGCATTATTGGCAACCAATGCAGTTTATTCGTCAATCCGCGAATGGGCTTACAACTCAGGAGGATTCCCCATTACCGACATAATGTCGGATGATTCACATAAGGGAAGCAATCCAAATGATCAGCGTCCCACGGTTGATCCATACGATAAATTTACCTGTACGACCACCCAGGATGGTCTTGACCGATGGTGGAGCACATTATATCAGGGCATAAAGCATGCTAATGTTGTAATTACCAAGGTACCATCGATCGAGATGGATGCAGCGCTGCGCGACCGTTATGTGGCAGAAGCAAGGTTTTTGCGGGGACTATTTTACTTTGACCTGGTAAGAGCCTGGGGAGGAGTTCCCATGATCACAGAGCTCGACCCTCCTTTAAAAGTAGCAAGGTCCACCAATCAGGAAATATATGAACTCATTATCAGCGATCTGCAATTTGCTGTAACAAACCTGCCTGATAAAAGCGCCCTGGAAACTGGTGATATCGGACGGGCTACAAGTGGTGCTGCCAGATCCCTTCTGGCAAAAGCATATCTATTCCAGGGTGATTTTGTCAATGCAGAAAAATATACTCTTGAGGTAATTAATTCGGATGAATATGACCTTGAACCTGTTTTTGCCGATGCCAACAGCAATCTTGGTGAACATGGGATGGAGTCGGTATTTGAGGTGGGTGCCCTTGAAGTGGAAGGGGCAGGCGGCAACCAATATGCAAATACCCAGGGAGTAAGGGGTTCACCAAACAGGGGATGGGGCTTCAACAGGCCCTCCCTCGATTTGCGCAATTCATTCGAATCGGACGATCCCCGTCTCGATGCTACCATCATTGATCTTGGAGAAACATTGGATGGCGTCCTGATCCTTGGTGACGGGACCACCCCTGATGAAACATTTGATACATTCAATAATCTGACTGAAGTCGAATGCTACAACCAGAAAGTGTGGTATCCAGGCACAAACACAATCACCCAATACGGGCATAACAGGAGGTTGATCCGTTATGCCGACGTTCTGCTTATGGCTGCAGAGGCATTGAATGAGAATGAAAAACCTGGAGAAGCACTTGTTTATCTGAACCAGGTAAGGGAACGGGCAAGAGAAGGGAACACCTCAATCCTGCCCGACATAACAGAAACAAACAAGGATCTGCTTCGGGAAATTATCCTGAATGAACGGAGACATGAGCTCGCTTTGGAAGGACATAGGTTCTGGGACCTTATAAGGACAGGGAAAGCACCGGGTGTTCTTGGACCGCTTGGATTTGCAACCGGGAAGCATGAATTGTTGCCTATCCCCC
>DAIUKI010000442.1:0-2759 GCA_036848255.1 Bacteroidales bacterium
AAGGCCAATACAAACTAAAGAGACAGAAGACAGAAGACAGAAGACAGAAGACAGATGTAGATCAACAAGGCACGGATTGCAAATCCGCGCCAGCGGAACGGGAGACAGAATATGCGGCCCTTTTGGATCCCCTCTTGGGAGGGGTAGGGGTGGGTTTCTTCAAGAGTTTCAATGAAACGCGTAATCTATCTTGATCATAATGCTGTTCCCGGGGAAGACTCTGAAGAGATCCGAAATCTGGCTTCCTATGGATTGTTCATAGTATGATTCCCCCCATGGGGCAAGCGGATTCATCTCATCATCCTTTCTCCGGGAATGGCTCCAGACAAAATATATGGCTGATCCGGGTCTGTATTCCCACCTTGTCACAAAATTTGACTGCAGGTTTTTATAACTAAAATCCCTCCTTTTAGGATACTCCGGGAAGTTAACCAGATTGTCCGGATTGGTCAGGATGCTGAAATTGTCGTACCTTCCTTTTGCTACGAAAAATTGAGAATAAAGCTGCAGAGATAATTTACCTGATAATGTAAGCGAGCCTCTAACGGTAAAGTCAAGGGATCTTGTATCGCGGGTACCAAATACCGGCAAATAATACAGGCCGGGTTGATATTCTTTTACATCATCAAGAATGCTTTCAAGCGACCCATTGTCGTTGAAAGCTGTGAAATCCGTCTGGCCAAGGTTATCAGGAGATGTCGACATATTGCCGATCTTCCAGCCGGGATCATCCGTCATGAATGTTTCATTGGATGCCCATGCAGTTCTGTCGCTCTCCCAGGTGCCTTTGATGTTTGCACTTAAAGCTACCTTTGTTCCGGTATTTATAATACCCTGAAAGTCGATCAGGTATTCTGATCCTTTGTTATCATATTTCCTGATTGATGCTTTTGGAGTTACTTTCCAGTTCTTTCTGTCGTCAGTGGAAAATTCCAGTGATAGTTCAGCGGCCTTTGGCTTTGCCCAAACCCACAGGCCCCTAGTTTCCCAAAGATCGTAGCCTCCGAGAGGATCGGCCAGCTCAGAACCGATTTTTATCTGCCTGAATTTTTTTGTTATAAGGGTCGCCCCCAGATTAATTTCACTCCCCATGTCGTACTGCTCAAGAAAGGAAAGTCTCCTTGCATAATCGAAGCTGAGATCTCCTCTCTGGAAGCTGCCGAATGTTTTTCCTCCATTGAGTTTGTATTTAAGGTTAACCCATATCTGGTACCAGTTCTGTTCAAAGCTTGTCCATCCGATATCGTTTGGATTGTATTGATCAGTAAACATCAGAAAAGCGAAGTGCCCGTCGAGGAGTCCCTGTCTTTTACGGATCGCAAGACTGCTCATCAGGCCGGTCTGATCCCCTGTTCCCTCGACCAGTGAATTTCTGTCTGAAAAAGCAACAATCCCTTCGAAACCGTACTTATTGTCATTGAATCTTAAATCCCAGTCAACACCGCCTGTCATGCTTTGCCATCCGGTCCCTTTTCCGGCAGGGCTGTAATAGTAAGTAAGAATCCCTCCTGCCGAGGAATGTTCGTTTATGCTTTGACTCGCGCGAAATACCGCGTAGCTATTTGACGGATCAAAACTTTTTCCGGAAGTATTACCCAGAAGACCGAATGACAAACCTTTTTCGCTGCGGCCTGACAGTTTTACAGCTGCTATGATGGGTTCACCGGCACCAAATCGTCTTGAATAATAGAGCCTGCTGCGTCCGATCCCGAATTTATAAATATCGGCACCTTCCAGAAAAAAAGGTCGTTTTTCCGGATATAAGGTATTGAAAGCGGTAAGATTAAGAACAGCCGGATCCGCCTCAACCTGTCCGAAATCGGGTCTTATGGTTGCATCAAGGATAACATTTGGCCCGATCCCTATTTTAATATCGCCTCCCGCATTGTACTTTAATTTGTAATCCGTCTTTCCGGGAACATTTTCATTTTCGAACACGTCGAGACCGGCGAGGATAAATGGTCGTATCTGGATATTACGTCTGGGATCGATACCTCTTATCCCGGTTATCTGACCATACCCTGATACAAGGTTGGTCCTTATGTTACGCGGGATATAGGGCCATTCAGATACCTCACCTGCCTTTGGGATTCTCCTTGAATAGTAAATACCCCAGGTTTGCTCCTCTTTTTTTGAGTACCTGAGCATATTATAGGGTATCCTCATCTCGACCACCCATCCTTCTTCAGCGATGCGTACCTCCGAAAACCATATAGCATCCCACGAGATATCCAATCCCGCAGGGAGCAGTATATTGGTCTGCCCTGAACTGACTCTTTTGTTGTCATCCTGTTGCCCGTCGAGCTGCACTCCTGCCGCATTGACTGCAAAAGTGAAAGCAGTCTTGCCGCTATTGTACGAATCGATGGATACGAGGAACCAGTCAGCCCTGTTATATTCATCTCTCCGTCCCAGATTATTTTCAATATTCTCCTCTGTGTCAAATAACATGGCACCAAAGTACAGATCATCCCTTCCAAAAAGCATCCGCACCTCAGTCTTAAATTCTGACTTTGCACCTTCAACAGGTTCATACTGAATAAAATCAGATACTATCTGCGCGTTCTGCCAGGGAGCATCATTTAAATTTCCGTCGATTTTAATGTCAGAATCCATGACGGATGCTTTAACCGATCCGGTCCCTTGTGAGAAAAGCTTAAGGGAAGATACCAGAATACCGATGACAAGCGAGGTGATTATTACCTTTATCATAAAGGGCTGGTTAAACAATCGCAATATAATAAAAGTAATGTAACTAA
>DAIUKI010000443.1:0-2755 GCA_036848255.1 Bacteroidales bacterium
CGATATATTTTTCTATTCTCTCGCTGGAAATCTCATCAATCATCCGGCTTAGTTCCGGATCGCGATTGATTATAGTTTGTGCCCCGACTGGAGAAACAATAAACAGAAAAATGAAATGAAACACTAATTTCTTCATCCGATTAAAAATTTTCAGAATACCGAATTTAATTAAAAAATCCGAAGGGGAGCCTTTTCTGGAAATGAAAAAAGTCTTAGTCCCCTCTGAGAAAGTACATGGTTTTAAACTTCAGGGCTACATTTACAAGCAATATCATAACCGGTACCTCTACTAATGGTCCAATTACAGCAGCAAATGCTTCCCCCGAATTTATACCGAAAACTGCTATTGCGACTGCTATTGCAAGTTCAAAGTTATTGCTTGCTGCTGTAAATGAAAGGGTGACAGTCTGTTTGTAATTTGCTCCTGCCCTTTTGCTAATGAAGAAGGAAGACATAAACATTATCAGGAAATAAATTATGAGAGGAATCGCGATCAATATAACATCCAACGGCAATTTAACAATGTATTCACCTTTTAAGGAGAACATTACTATTATAGTGAATAACAATGCAATAAGTGTTATTGGACTAATTTTAGGAATGAACCTGGTATGATACCACTCCTTGCTTTTAACCCTTATTAAGATAAATCTGGTAAGAAAACCTGCAATAAATGGAATTCCGAGATAAATGAAGACACTCTTAGCAATCTGTCCGATAGTTATATTTTCTACAATTGAATTCGTTGGCACACCAAACCATCCAGGTAATATTGCAATAAAAATCCAGGCATAGACGGAGAATAACAATACCTGGAATATGGAATTAAAGGCGACCAACCCTGCACAATATTCTGAGTCACCTTTTGCCAGGTCGTTCCAGACAATCACCATTGCTATACAACGGGCCAGACCAATCATAATAATCCCATACATATAAGGGAGGTTTGCATTGTCTTTCCCAGGAAATAGTTTGAAGAAGATTATTGCAAGTGAAAACATCAGAACAGGTCCTATAATCCAATTTTGTACCAGAGAGAGACCCAGAATCTTAAAGTCCCGGAAGACACCACCCAATTCTTCATATTTTACTTTTGCAAGTGGCGGATACATCATAAGAATCAGTCCGATCGCAATAGGAATATTAGTTGTGCTTTCAGGAGAAGATTTTAAAGAATCCCAAAATGTTGCGAATCCCGGGAAGAAATATCCGGAGAAGACACCGATAAACATTGCAAGAAATATCCACAAAGTAAGCCAGCGGTCGAAATACGAAAGCTGTTTTGTTGTTCCCATCTTCATTAATTTGAAAATTTGAAAATGTGTTAATTTGAAAATGATGCGATTTTGTTTGATTTTGAGGAGCTTATTATTTTAGAAAGAATTTTCATTAATTCTTGAACATGAATTAATAATTTTTCATCAAACGGGTAAGTTGGAGTCTGCTTACAAATCAAAAGCCAGTATTCAGTTTCATCGGCTTCTTTGGCGGCTAATTTTATTTTATGTTTAAAATCAGCCTTGCTTTCTGGGTTTTGAGCTTCACGAACATTTGCACCTATTGATGTTCCTGATCTTAAAAGTTGCCTCGATAAAACATATTTTTTGTTTTCTTCCAACAGCTCGCAGTAAAGAACAACCTTCAGTGCAAACCGAAATGATTTTTCAACAACTATGTTCTCTTTATCATTTCTCATCTGTTGTGGTATTTAGCTAATTTTAATTTTCAAATTGACTAATTTTCAAATTTTCAAATTATTATGGTTTTTTAGCTGAAGCTGTTATACTGAATATTCCAGTTTCTCCGGCATGAAAGGAGTTTAATTCATCGAAATCATTGAATTCAGATAATAAAGAATCCGGAAGTTTTATTTCTTTTTGTTTATGCACTTTGACATTCATAAAGCCCGAATTTTCAACGATCTTCAGGTATTCATTCATTTCACTGGCTCCGGAAACACATCCGGCATACATCTCAGCATCCTTTTTCATTTTGTCAGACAGGTCCCCTTTGATTACCACATCCGAAACACAAAAATGTCCTCCTGTTTTGAGAACTCTGAAAATCTCATTGAATGCTTTTGATTTGTCAGGCACCAGGTTCAAAACACAGTTTGAAATGACAACATCAAACATTTTATCATCAAACGGCATTTCCTCGATATCTCCGAGCACAAATTCAACATTTTTAAAGTTCAGTTTTGCACAATTTTCTCTTGCTTTAGCTATCATAGGTTCTGTCATATCAAGCCCGGTAACCTTACCTGTATCTCCTACTATTGCCTTGGCAACAAAACAATCGTTACCAGCACCGCTTCCAAGATCAAGTACATGATCTCCCTCCTTTATCGCGGCATAATCCGTCGGAATACCGCAGCCAAGGTTCATGTCTGCATCCGGATTATAACCTTCCTTATTCTTATAATCCTCGGAGAAAACCGTATAATCGACTTCAGGTCCGCAGCATGATGAGCCGCAGCCACATGATTTTTCCTCTGCATTTTGTTCGGCGATTTTACCGTATTTGTCTTTTACTATTTGTTTAAGATCTCCTGCTTTCATTTTATAAGTTTTTCTGTAATTATAACTGCATCTGCAACATATTTTTCACATTTAACCTCAAAGAGATTCCTGTCCATGATTTTCTTATGGTCTTCAGGATCTGACATGTTGAGTCCATCCAGTAGTTCCCTGCAATTTGTTGAGCCATGGATCTTTATGAACTCTTCAAAGAATTCCCTGGTCTTTGAATAAGT
>DAIUKI010000444.1:0-2748 GCA_036848255.1 Bacteroidales bacterium
CAGGGAGCTTTTCTTTGATTTCATAAGCTTTCCGGGTCCATTTTACTGCCTGGTTGGTATAGTCTTCATTACTATTATGTGTGGCAATAATATTGTTTGCATTTGCAATATAAAATGCTGCAAGAGCAAAGGTGGTATCTATCCTGAAGGCTTCCTGGAATAATTCAATTGCCCGTGGATAATCTTCATTCATGAATGCCTTTGTTCCTTCGTTATATTTCCTGTATGCCTCCGCGGAATTTGTAAATGCTTCCCGGAAATCAAGATCCGTATTCTTTTTAAGAGCTTTAATTTCCAGGTAATCTTTTAACTGCCCCGACAACGAATCAGCCAGGGTAATGTAATCGCTGTTAATATCCCCATCCACCTTCCCTGTCCATTGTAATTCATCGCTGCCGGTATCAATCAGTTTGGCAATTATGCGTATTTTATTACCAGTCTTTTGAAAATTTCCCGTAATATAATGCCCAGCTTTTAATTTAACTGCTGCCTCTCTTGATAACGAAGGAGCCATTGAAGCAGTCTGGGTTCTTTCAATGCTTTTATAAACCTCTAACATAGTCTGTGAATTCTGAACAGCCAGTTCTTCGGAGGTTCCAAGATTATAGATTAACAGTTCTGAAATGCCTAATTCCCAGGAATTCAGAATTGTGTCCCCTGTAAGGTTATCAAAGGTATTTACGGCAATAGATATTTTACCGTCAGGATCCTTTATCAATCTGGATTCATTTGAACCAAAGATCTTGGGATAAGCGAGAATAACGACCAGCACAATGAGAATTGCGACAATGATATTTTCTACCATTAACCTCCTTTTAGCAGCTTCAGAGGGTCTATTAACAGATTGACTCTTTACATCCGGGGCTGATTTTGTCTTTTTTATTCCCTGTGGAGTAACATCAAATACCCATGTGAATATTATAGCAACAGGAAAACCAATTAATAATAACAGGGTGACAAATCTGGTGGTCCAGGCTGGAAGTAACAGTGCGGGAGTTAATATATCTGTTAACTGGAGAAGGATGAAAGCTGTGGCTGCATAAGAAACAATAACGCGAACCGTTTTACGTCTTTTAAGCTCTTGCCAGAATCTTTCAAGGTTATTGTATTTCTGAGCCATAGAAGTTATTGGAATAGGATATGTAAATATAGATTATCCTGATACCAAAATCAAGTGTTGGTCAGTTTTTGCAACTGCCTTACCAGCTGGATGGATTGGAGATCTTGTGAGATATTAAAGTGATCTATAAAAACAGAAGCCCCCGGAGTTGATTTCCGAGGGCTTCTTATTTCAAAGACTTGCTTTTTTGGTTGCTTTTTTAGTTGCTTTTTTTGTTGCTTTGGCTGCTTTTGTTACTGCTTTAGTAGCTTTTGTGGCTGCTTTTGTCACTGCTTTTGTAGCTTTTGTGGCTGCTTTTGTTACTTTTTTTGCTGCTTTCATAATACTGAAGATTAATTGTTGTACAAAACTTTCATTTATATTTCTCAAAGATACGCTTTGTCTAAGCCAAAGTCAATTTTATTTTAACAAGCAACCGAACCTGGAATAAGCCCAGGCGATTGGTTTTAATCCTTCACACAACGAACTGAAAATCCGTTTCCTTTGTTGTCAGCTTTTAAGGAGGTTTGCTTACTGCTGCACCCGCAGGACACATACTCCAGCAAACACCACATACCGTCACCGGAAAGCTGCCTTCAAATGAAACTCCGGTCTCGATAACCGCACTTGTTTTGGTCACCGGTAATAAGTAAGCTCAGCCTCATCATCAGCATAAATGTAATTGAAATATGTCACTTTTGAGGCTCCCTGCCTGGGCATTGTCACTATTTGCTGCATTTTTATCGGCAGTCGTTCTCTGAATCCACCTTGGGGCGGTGATAGGAAGAAATAGAGAGACTTACTGAAGCTTGAAATTTATTGGTATTGTGTACCACACCGGGACAGGTTTCCCTCCCTGTTTACCTGGCCTGAATTTCGGAAGAGTTTTCACAACTCTTACAACTTCTGCATCGAGCTCGGTATCAACACCTTTCAGGATACTAACCTGATCGACTCCTCCTGTGGGCGTTACACAGAACTTTACAATAACCCTTCCCTGGATGTTATTTTCCTTCGCGACCTCGGGATAAACCACATTATCTCCGATGTATTTCTGTATTTCTGCATCACCTCCGGGAAAGAGGGGCATCTCTTCAACGACATAAAACGGTTCGTCTTCCGCCGATTCTTCCTGAACTTCCTCTGTCGACTGTTCCACCACCTCAATAACACCTTCATCCTGAACTTCCAACTGGGCCTGATCAGCAGTCATAAGCTGAAGAACTTCCTCGGGTTTGACGGAATCGACAACCACCGGAGGGATATATTTTGCTTGCTGCATAACCTCCTGTGGAGGAGGTTGAACAGGAGGCGGGGTCACTTGTTCAACTGGCTGATCGAGATTTTCCATTTTAATCTCAACCTGTCTTTCAGCCCGCTTTTCGCGATCCTCAATCACCTTTGTGTTCAGATAAGGAATTATTATGGCCGATGCCATAAATGTTATCCCGGCCATCAGTGAGATAATCAAGTTGCGATTGTACGTTATACGGAGAACATACGCACCGTACTCCTTGTTCCTGGCTTCGAAAACAATATCATCGAAGCTGGGCATTCTGTTCAATTCTGTTGCCATGACATTGTTATTAAAGAACTTTTTTAATCATAATATCCGGACCATAAAGAAATTTGAAAGGTCCATACAAAAC
>DAIUKI010000445.1:0-2748 GCA_036848255.1 Bacteroidales bacterium
GTGTACCTGAACTCCAATCCAAATTCATTGAACGGTTTTTCAAAATTTATGAAATAAGATAACTCAGTTTAACTAACTTAACTACCATCGCCTATGACAATTACAAAAAAATAAAAAGGGGAAAAACAGTTCGCAGCTGTTTTTCCCACAACTAAATCAAAGTTAATTACAATTATGGCCCAATGTTTATTTATCGGCCACTCATGTCTAACTTAAAATCTTTCAAAATTATGAATAAATTTTTGAATTTTTATTCTCCATTCTGGAGATTGAACAAAATGCTCTTATTTATGAAATTGACAATTATTCTGATACTGGTATTTTCGTTAAATCTTTCAGCGACCGGATTCGGACAAATCTCATTTGAAGCCAGAGATAAATCAATCCGGGATGTATTTGCAATCCTGGAAGAAGAGACAAGTTATCGTTTCTTTTATAACGATGATCTGATTACTGTTGATAAAACAGTTGATATGAATGTATCTGACCTGAGCATTGATGAGATACTTGAAAGGCTCTTTGAATCTACCGAGCTTGGGTATAAAGTCCTCGAAAATAATCTAATCGTGGTTACTCCGAAGAATGATCCCCTGCAATTAACTATCACAGGAAGGGTAACGGAAGCAACTACAGGGGAAGGCATGCCTGGAGTAAGCATTGTCGTAAAAGGAACTTCGATCGGCGTGAATACAGATTTAAACGGGTATTATTCTGTTAATTCGACTGCACCGGAGGCAATACTTACTTTTTCATTTATTGGATATGTGACTCAGGAGATTACAGTAGGAGGCAGGACAAAAATCGATGTAAAACTGGTTGTTGATGTAACCGCGCTCGAAGAAGTCGTGGTAGTCGGTTATGGAAGCCAAAAGAAAAGTGATATTACCGGTTCGGTCGCATCTATACCTAAAGAAAGACTGGAAAATGCACCAAATCAGAATATCGCACAGGCTATTCAGGGATCAATTCCAGGGGTTATGATCCAGACTTCCTCTGCAGGAGCCAGCCCTGAGGAAGTCATAATGATAAGGGGACGTAATTCCATCCTTGCCGATAATTCCCCTTTAATTGTTGTTGATGGCATACCATACAGTGGATCTATTTCTGACCTGAATCCAAATGATATTCAATCAATTGAGATTTTGAAAGATGCTTCATCTGCTGCTATTTATGGGTCAAGGGGCTCAAATGGAGTTATTTTGATCTCGACAAAAGAGGGAACAGAGGGTAAGATTAAGATATCTTATGACGGATATTACTCTGTGCAACGCTTTGCTTTTCTACCTGATTATATGGATGGGAGTGAATTTTATGATTTCAAAATGAAGCGATTTCCCGGAGCGATGACAGCTTCAGAAAGAGAAATATATGAATCAGGTACCTGGACTGACTGGATAAGTACGGGTTTGAGGAATGGTTCTTCGCAGCAACATACTCTTTCAGCATCCGGAGGCAGTAATAATACCAAATTCTTCCTTTCAGGAAATTATTTAGATGTGAAGGGACTTGCAGTTAATGACAACTTTAAACGTTTTACGTCAAGGATAAATCTTGATTCCAAAGTTTTAAAGTGGTTGACAATTGGTTCAAGAACACAGTTTTCCTTTGATGACAGAGGTGGCTTGGGTCCGGATATGTCTGATCTGTTTCAAACAAATCCCCTTACAAAGGCTTTTGAAGAAGATGGCACCCAGAAGATTTACATCTGGGACGATGATCATTATTTTGGAAACCCTCTCCAAATGACCTTATATGATAATATTGACAAGTCATATCAGATTCTTTCCAATAACTATGCGATTGTCGATTTCCCATTTATAAAAGGATTATCCTATCGTATTAATACCGGAGTGACCGCCAGGTTTTTCGATGAGGCTACCTATATAGGCAGAAATACTAAAATTGGGCTGGAAGCCAAAGGTAGTTCAGAAACTTCACGTTCACAGAACAATAACACAGTAATAGAGAATATTTTATCATATACAAGGGAATTCGGTCGGAATAAAATATTCGGTACTGCCGTTTACAGTTATGAAAAAAGTTCCAGCTCCAGGAATTCATTGGAAGCAAATGGTTTTCCACATGATTTCCTTAAGTGGTATTCATCAGCTCAGGCTACACAGATTGTTCCTGATTATTCTTTCAATGAAAGCCTTCTTATGTCGCAAATGTTACGGGTTAATTATGTATATGATAACCGCTATCTTTTTACTCTTACGGGCAGACGAGATGGTTTCTCAGGGTTCGGTTCAAATTCAAAATGGGGATTCTTCCCCTCTGTAGCCCTGGGGTGGAACCTTCATAATGAGAAATTCTTTCCACTAAAAGAGATATTCAATGAATTTAAAATCAGAGTGTCTTACGGACTGAATGGCAATCAGGCAGTGGGCCCTTACGAATCGATTTCAAGACTTGGAGAATTTAATATGATTTCCAATAAACAAACGCAAGCAGGGTATATTCCGAGTCGTTTAGGACAAGAGAACCTTGGATGGGAATCCTCGAAAACACTTAATTTTGGTCTGGATTTCGGAATTTTTAATAATCGGGTATCTGGAAATATTAACTTATTCAAGACCAATACAACAGACCTTCTCCTGAACAGAAGCATTTCAGCTGTACATGGTATTACATCCATCACGCAAAATATCGGTGAGACTCAAAACATAGGCATTGAACTTGCATTGCTGTCCAGAAATATTGTAAGTCCGGACTTCACCTGGGCCACATCAACAAACTTTGCTTTTA
>DAIUKI010000446.1:0-2745 GCA_036848255.1 Bacteroidales bacterium
TCAGAGCTCGACGGAAAATCATTTGAGCAGATCCAGACCCTGATCGAAACGGCAAAATCGAACGGACACTGGCTGATCCTTGCCGGCCATGAGATGAATGATGAAGGGCGCCAGACCTCACTGTTGAAAACCATCGAGGCAATATGCAAGTATGCATCTGATCCGTCAAGCGGCATCTGGATCGATAACGTCCATAGTGTTGCTTCGTATGTTGAACAAAAACGTCTTGATGAATCCATTGCACAACATCGTAAGGGAATAATCACAATAAAAGCCAGACCAGGCGCAAAGGTGAGCGTGGAACAGCTCAGGCATGAATTCTGGTTCGGGTGTGCAATAGGCAACAGCCTTGCTGGCAGCGGTATGTCAGAGAGTGATTTAAAACAGTACAAGGAAAAATTCCTGGAGAATTTCAATTCAGCTGTAACTGAAAATGCAGTGAAATGGTATAGCATGGAACCGAAGAAAGATCAAATCAACTATGCCATCGTTGATGAGATCCTGAAATGGACCGGGGAAAACAATATCCCGCTGAGAGGTCACAACCTCTTCTGGGGAATACCCAAATTTGTACAGCCCTGGATAAAGGAGCTGAACGATGAGGAACTGAGGCAGAGGATACAGGAAAGGGCCACAACAATTACAAGTAAATATAAAGGGAGATTTGCAGAATATGACCTGAACAATGAAATGATCCATGGAAACTATTATGAAGAGCGGCTTGGCCCTGAAATAACAAAACTGATGGCGCAATGGGCTCAGGCAGGAGATCCTGAAACCCTGCTGTGGTTAAATGATTATGAAATCCTTACGGGCAAAAGACTGAAAGATTATATGGCACAAATACGCGATCTGCAGAGACAGGGAATTCCCATCGCAGGCATCGGTGTGCAGGGTCATTCGCATAGTGAAAAATTCGATCGTAATCAGATGAAAATTGCACTCGATTCGCTTGCGGTATTCAAATTACCGATTCGGATCACTGAATTTAATATGCCCGGACAGAACTCAAAATTTTATAATAACAGAAATCTTGTAATGACTCCGGAGGAAGAGGAGTTTAAGGCAAAAGAGCTGACCGATTTCTACAGGATCTGCTTTGCGCATCCCGCTGTTGAGGGTATTCTCATGTGGGGCTTCTGGGCTGGAGCCAACTGGATCCCGGTATCATCACTCTATAACCGCGACTGGTCACCCACTCCCGCTGCCGGAGCCTACCGCGATCTTTTATTCAGAGAGTGGTGGACAAAGGATTCAGGGATCACAGGAAAGGATGGTACTTACACTGTTCCTGCTTTTTATGGGAAATACAAAGTCACCGTCAACCGTGTTTCGAAGGAGGTGAATCTTACAAAATCAGAAGGAGCCGTTACACTGGAATTCAGATAATATCCTTTTTCATTACTTTTATCAGGGAATCAAATTTTAATTGAATCAATACAACTTTTATGAAGTACAGAACATTCGGAAGAACAAACTGGAAAGTAAGCGAGATCGGATACGGCATGTGGGGCATGGCAGGCTGGACCGGCTCGGATGATGCAGAGTCGATGGAATCCCTTCAGCTGGCCGCTGACATGGGGTGCAACTTCTTCGACACAGCCTGGGGCTACGGAGCCGGCAAGAGTGAAAAACTTCTGGGGAATTTGGTAAGTGCCAATAAAGACAAAAAGCTCTATACCGCTACCAAAATGCCCCCAAAGAATTTCAAATGGCCTGCCAGGCGTGAATTCTTCCTCGATGATTGCTTCCCTCCCGCCCACATTGAAGAGTATGTGGGGAAAAGTCTTAAAAATGCAGGTCTGGAGTATTTCGATCTGATGCAGTTCCATACATGGGAGGACCAATGGCTTGAAGATGAGCGTGCAATCAATAAAATGATCGATCTGAAGAACCAAGGGTTGTTCCATGCTATCGGAATCAGTATAAATCGCTGGGAACCATGGAACGGGATTAAAGCTGTCCGGAGCGGGCTCATTGACTCTGTGCAGGTTATCTACAACATTTTCGATCAGAATCCAAAGGACGAATTATTCCCTGCATGTCGTGATATGAATGTTGCTGTCATTGCCCGGGTTCCCTTCGATGAAGGTTCTCTTACAGGTACCCTTACAAAGGATAGCAAATGGCCAATGGGTGACTGGCGCAACACATATTTCGTTACTGAAAACCTTAACCGTAGCGTGGAACGTGCAGATGCCCTTAAACCTCTGGTCCCTAAAGGGATAACGATGCCGGAAATGGCTTTAAGGTTTATCCTGGGTGAACCGGCGGTAAGCACCATAATTCCCGGAATGAGGAAACCGGCTCATGCCAGAACAAATCTTGCAGCAAGTGATGCCGGACTGCTGGATGAGGCTCTTATGAAAGAGCTCGAAAAGCACCGCTGGGACCGGGAACCTACCAAATGGTCACAGTGAGAGAAGTAGCTTTAGCCCAATTCCCTGGACTTAAACCTGATTAAAATAATATTTGTATATCTGAAATTAATGTAATTACTTTGTAATTACATTGTAATTACATACCGTAGATAATGGAAACAAGAATAATTCAGATCGGGAACTCCAGGGGAATAAGGTTAAGCAAGACAATCCTCGACAGGTATGATATCACTGACAGGGTTGACCTGGAATTAAGGAAGAACCATATTCACATTACCCCTCTGAACCAGCCCCGGAATGGGTGGGACAAGGCGTTCATTGATATGAATTCAAAAGGGGAAGACACTTTACTTTTCAGGTGATT
>DAIUKI010000447.1:0-2732 GCA_036848255.1 Bacteroidales bacterium
ACAGTATATAAGGTATATACAAATGCGGCATGTTTTTAGGATATTAAGAATTGCATAAGATAATCAAGACATGATTTTTCAAAATTTACAGGTTACTCTAAGAAATTTCAGGAATCAGAAGCTCTTTACTTTTGTTAACATTACTGGCCTGACTATAGGAATTGTTGCAGCAAGTTTCATATTAATTTATATAAGGTATGAACTTAGCTTTGACCATTTTCATAAGAACTCTGACAGAATATTTCGGGTATACAACACTTTCATAATGGGAGGAGTGGAAGGAGCCTGGGTTCAGACTCCGAATCCGCTTGGACCATTTCTTCAGAATAAATTTCCTGAAATAGAAAAGACAGTCAGGATCACAAGGTTATACAAAGGATTGGTTTCTGCCGGCGACAAAAAATTTAATGAAGACAGAATAGTACTTGCTGATTCTACAATTTTTGATGTATTTACATTCCCACTGATTGTTGGTAATCCGGCTAAAGTATTAGCACAGCCCAATGCTGTGATTCTTTCGGAATCAACAGCTGAAAAATACTTCGGCAAATACGACCCCATCGGAAAAACCATCCGTTTTAACCGGTCGATAGATCTGACAGTGACGGGTATTATGAAAAATATCCCGGGAAATACTCATCTTCGATTCGATATGATGATCCCGATGTCGGCTGCTAAAACGCTTTACGGAAATGATTTTTTGTTTAACCCTATGAATACGGTAACTAATCTTTACCTGCTTACAAATAGGGCTGCAAGCTTTGAAAGTATGGAAAGATTAATTAGCCAGTCCACAAAGGAATACGACGGAGGAGCCGATTTTGGCGACAATAAATTATATCATATCCAACCCTTAACATCAATACATCTTCATTCCAAAATGGGTGGAGAATTCAGTCCAAACAGTGATATAAGAAGCATTTACATATTAACTACCGTTGCTATACTGATCCTCATAATTGCCTGCATTAATTATATAAATCTATCATTTTCAATTAATAGCGGTCGTACAACTGAACTTGGTATGCGCAGAATATTGGGAGCCAGAAGAAGACAACTCATTATCTTATACCTTTCAGAGGCTTCCGTTTTGGTTGGAATGTCAGTAATAATCTCTGCACTGATTATTACTGACCAATTACCATGGTATTCCAGGCTCGTGGGTTCAGACCTGTCAGATTATTTTTCAATTCAAAGTCTTATACCAGGTTTCGCCATTATATTCATACTGATCACAGCAATTACAGGTCTCTCTTCCGGATGGATATCCGCGAGGATTAATCCAATGGACATATTCAGGAAGCCATCTGCAGATAACAAGAAACATATCGGTAAACAAGGTATTCTTGTTCTTTTTCAGTTTGGTATTTCAATAATTCTTATTACTTCATCACTTATTATTTACAGGCAAATGAGTTACATCCGGAATAAAAATCTTGGATTCTCAAAAGATCAGCTTATGATCATCCCTCTTGACGATAATACTCTTCATACCAAAATATTGTCGTTCAAACAGGAATTAACCAGTAATCCCAAAATAATATCAGCATCAACAACCTCCGATCTGCCGGGAGAAATGAAATGGATTGCTTCAATTAGTTATGAAGGGAATGATGAGAAGAACCCTGAGACAATGACATATCTTGAGATTGATAATGATTTTATCAGAACATATGGTATTCAGTTAAAAGAGGGATATCTGCCCGGAGATACATCATGTCCTTACTCCGGAACGCATTTTCTGTTAAATGAATCTGCAGTTAAAAAACTTGGCTGGGATAAACCTGTCGGAAAGCATTTTTCAATATCCATGCAAAAGGATGGTTTTGTAACAGGGGTAATAAAGGATTTTAACTTCAAATCATTAAGCCAGCAGATTGAACCACTATTTATTTATGTGAATGAGAGCAATCCCAAATTCCTGGCTGTAAAATTAGATGCATCATCTGTTGCCGGATCTGTGGAATATGTTCAGGAGCTCTGGAATAAAATGTCTCCAGATAGCCACTTTGAGTACTTTTTCTACGATAATTTTTACGATCAGTTATACAGAAAAGAGAGCATGTTTGGTAATGTCATCTTCATATTCTCAGCAATTGCTATTCTAATAGCATGCATGGGACTTTTTAGCCTGGCAGCTTTCTTCTCCGAAAAACGGACAAAAGAGATAGGTATAAGGAAGGTAAATGGCGCCACCATAACCGAAATTATGGCGATGTTAAACACGAAATTTGTAAAATGGGTCATTATAGCGTTCCTGCTTGCAACCCCGGTTGCCTGGTACTCTATGCATAAATGGCTTCAGTCATTTGCATACAAAACGGAACTGAGCTGGTGGATTTTCTTTCTTTCCGGGTTAATTGTACTTGTAATAGCCTTGTTAACTGTTAGTTGTCAAAGCTGGAGAGCAGCAAATAAGAACCCGGTCGAAGCATTACGCTATGAATAAAATATTTCATAATTTGCGTATATGCTTTTAACAAAACTACATATTCCTCCTGCCGGAAATAATGTAGTTCACCGGTCAGAACTATTTGAAAAATTGAACTCCGGCCTGAGCAGAAAGCTCATTCTTGTTTCTGCTCCAGCCGGGTATGGCAAAACAACTCTGTTAAGCGATTGGATCATTCAAAACAAAATTCCTGCAGCATGGCTTTCACTCGACAATGGTGATAATGACCCGGCAGAATTTTTAAGCTATATAATTTCAGGAATTCAAAGTATATATAAAG
>DAIUKI010000448.1:0-2723 GCA_036848255.1 Bacteroidales bacterium
ACTTGTTGTCGCGGATAATTACCCCCGGCGCTGATTTATTGGCATCACTGTAAGGCTTGGCAAAGAAACGCACAAGGTTATGGGTTGCAAATGCCCTGAGAAAATAACTCTCTCCCTTTAGCTGATTGGTGAAAGGATCATCACCTTTCAGATCGGCCATTGATATTGCGACATTTGCTCCATAGATAATTTTGTACGACATTTCCCAGAAATGGTTGATATTTGATTTCTCGGCACTTCTGTCCTTATACCTGAAGCTGTTAATAAGGTCATCCTCTGTTTTGTACGCACATACAATGTCATCGCTGGCAAAATCACTCATCTGATAATACTGGCGGAGATAGCAGTTGTTACCGCTCGACTCTTTAAAAATGGCATACAAGCCATTAACAAGACTTGACAGTCCGTCTGAGGTAGTAGTAATCTGGTCGCTGGTAAGGGCATCCTGAGGTATTACATCCAGATCACACTGTGTGAGCGTAAATGCAATAAGCAGCAGTCCTGTGTATTTATATATCTTCTTCATGTCTTTATTTTATTAAGGTCAGAAACGAATATTAAGGCTTACAACATACTGCCGGTTATTCGGATACTTAAATTCAGCATATCCCGGGAGGTTTCCAGAACCCGGATCAATAGAAACTTCAGGATCCTGTCCCCAGAAATTGGTAAAGGTATAGACGTTATCTCCGGCGATGGAAACAGTCATGCCACTGAGTCTTAGTTTTGAGATTGCCTGTTGCGGAAGCTCATAGGAAAGTGTGATATTCCTTACTTTCAGGAAGCTGCCATCGTCTATGAAACGCGTTGAAGGATCGAATGAATTTCTTGAGTTCTGCGGCAGGGGTTTTGTTGCTATATCACCAGGTTTCTGCCACAGTCTGTAGTCATCACGAGGCATCATAACATTGAATTGTGTCTCCTGCAAATCATGGTCGACATACCTTCTGAAATAATTAAATATTTTATTTCCCGACAGGTAGGAGAAATTGCCTCTCAGAGAAAATGCCTTGTACCTGAGGTCGGTTGCAAATCCTCCCTGGAACTTAGGCATGGGTGTTCCATATTCTATGGATCTGGCATCCTGGTAATCATGTGTTGTCTCACCGTCACTGCCTACCCAGAGCACAGATCCGTCAGCCGGATCTATTCCATAGAATTCTTTAGCATACCATGAATACAAAGGAGCCCCGTTATGGTAAATCTGAGTCACCCCGTAATAATTGGAAGTCAGGATTGTATCATTTCCAAATCCTGACAGTTTGTTTTTGTTATAACTGCCTGACAAGTCCACTGACCAGGTGAAATCGCTGCTCTTGACAATTGCTGCGGACACGCTTAACTCGACTCCGGTGTTCAGATCTTCACCGATGTTTTGCCATTGGGTTCTGAAACCCCACGAAGGAGGCAACGCTCTCTCAACAAGCAGATCTTTGGTCATGTTCCTGTAGAAATCCACTTCAATATCCATCCTTTTGAACAATCCGATTTCAAGTCCGATATTATACTGATCAGTTTGTTCCCAGGTGAGATCGGGATTAGCCATCTGGGTAGGGACAGCTGCCGGCTGGCCATCATACTGAGAAGAAAAACTAAACATTTCCATATACCGGTACGGACCAATATCCTTCATACCGGTTTTACCCCAGCTGGCCTTGAGTTTAAGATTTGAGACGGCAGGGGTATTTTTTATAAAATCTTCATTACTGATCAGCCAAGCAGCAGAAACACTCGGGAACATTGCAGTTCTTTTATTCGGTGCAAACTGTGACGATTGGTCAATGCGGTAAGAAGCAGAAAGGAAATACTTCTGGAGGTAATTATAGTTTACCTGTGATATGATTGATTGCATGACCGACCTTGAAGGTGTACCCTCAATCAGGTACTGGCCTGATGCAACAGATGGAACTCTCAGCCCTTCGGGGATACCCATGCCTGAGCCCATGATATAATCATCATTCCCTCCCTGGGCTTCAAATCCTACCAGTCCGCTGAATGAATTATTTCCCTTGTTGAAATTAAATTTCAGTAAGTCCGTCGTTATTCCGCCATAATTGAAGCCGCTTTGGGAGCTTACGTAGCCTGTTCCAAAATATGAAAGATTATCAGCCGCTTTTGAATAATAGGTTTGATCCATTGAGGAATAAGCGCTCACCCTGTTTGAAGAGGAAAATGTTAACCACTTCAGGATATTAATGCTCAGGGTAATATCGTAATCAAAACCGAACGATTTATTGCTTAGCTCTGAATTTTCTGCAGCCTGAATCGGATTTATTTTGTCTTTGGACCATATGCCTTCAGCAGTTTTGAAACTTCTTGCATTGCCATCCTCATCATAGGGATCATCCCACGGCATGCTTGTGTATGCATAATAGATATTCATATAATCGGTGCCAAGGTTTTTCGATCCGCTTATATTGATATTGTTCGTCAGAGTAACTCTGTCAGAAAACCTGTAAGTAGTGTTCGCCCTGAGGTTGGCTCGCTTAAAGTTAGAATTTATAAAAGTGCCATTTTCATTGTAATAGCTGGCACCCAGATAATAGGAGAGTTTTTCTGCTTTGCCTGAAGCTGAAAGAAAGTAACTCTGTATCAGTGCAGGCTTAAAGGTTTCAGACAGCCAATCAGTATTGACATCGAGCAGTGATTCGGGTCTTGCAGCCTTGAATTTTCTGTCATCCACGACAAACAGCACCGGATCACGGAAATACTCCCGGTGATAT
>DAIUKI010000449.1:0-2718 GCA_036848255.1 Bacteroidales bacterium
AATATACCAGAAGATTAAGGATGTTGAGCATATCGGCGATCAGATCACCGATACAACATACAAGCAACTGAACAAATCGTTCATTACTCCATTTGACAGGGAGGATATACATGAACTAACCGCAAATATCGACAATGTTGTGGATTCTATAAACGGCATCGGAAGAAGGATATGTCTTTATAAACCTAAAAAGCTGATGCCCGTCTATTTGCAAATGGCTGAAATGATAATCGAAGCAGCATATCAGATAAAGATTTGCATTCACTGCCTGAATGATGCCGCTGCAAACAAGAAAGAGATTACCGTAGCCTGCGACAAGGTGAAGGATATTGAACACAAGGCCGATGATTATTATTTTGTTGCTGTCGCCGAGTTGTTCGAAAAAGAGCAGGATCCCGCCGAACTCCTCAAGAACAACAAAATACTTGAGATACTCGAAAGATGTGTTGATGAGGAAGAGGATGTAACCGATACTATCAAGTCCATTCTAATAAAAATGGCATAAAAACAGGTTTGCGGCATGCGGTACGAGGTATCCGGTTTTTGATTTCCGCAAACCGCAAACCCCACACCGCGTGCCAGCTAATTGCTCTTAATCATTGTCAGTACCATCTTGAATCTCTCTACTGCCTTCACTGCATGGGGAATATTTGCAGGCATAATTATGCTTTCTCCGGATTCAAGCAGAAAAGACTTCCCTCCTATTACAATTTCCGCTTTCCCATCCACAACCTGGATCATGGCATCAAAGGGAGCTGTATGTTCACTAAGCGCTTCGCCTTTTGCAAACGAGAAGAGGGAGATGTTCCCTGTCTCCTTTTTCAGCACAGTCTTGCTGAGAATCCCGCCACTGGCATATTCGACTGAATTATTGAAAGAGAACACTTTTGCTTTTTCGAATTCGTTCGACTCCATATCAACCTATTGTTAATTATTTCACAGTAGAACAAAATTTCCGGCCGAATGTTCTGTATCCTTTTATTATGCCGGTTTCTGTCCTGATGGCAGCTCAAGTCCGTAGCCCTGTCTCTTATCTGCCTGCTTCAGTTTATAGGCAAGAAATATGGAGACCGCACCACAGATTACCAGAATAAATATCGGTACGGAGTAGTTGTAGGTCATCTCTCCGGCCCTGATAGCAACGAGATCCTTTTTATTTGCCAGATCAAGCACAGCGCCAATACCCCAGAAGAACAATCCCAACCCCCAGTTCTGAACGGTAAACATCGATGCATATGCAGTACCCAGACGATTTTCGGGAACGATCTTTGCAACTGATGGCCACATGGCTGCAGGGACCAGTGAGAATGCAATTCCCAGACTCAACAAGCCAAGATATGCCAGGATCTTAACACTGAAAAGCGACAGTGATATATGAGCAAATATAAGCAGAAGAGAACCCAGGATCATCAATGAGGCCCCTCGTCCTTTCTTGTCGACATAATTTCCAAAAATCGGAGTGAATAAAATTGTTCCGAGAGGAATCAGCGAGGCAGTTTTTGGTCCGTTTGTGAACCATAGTCTGAAAGTATCTTTCAAAAGAAAGCAAAATCCTAGAAATGCTGCAAATATAATTATCATCGAGATATTCTTGTTTGCGCGCGACTTTATATTTGAAGGCACCAGTGAAAATGCCAGCCCGAATATAAACAGCGCGATGAATACACTGGAATTGCCAAGCGCCTTGCTTCCGAAGAGAATAATATTACTATTCGGATCATCGGGCAAAACGTATGTAAAGCCGAACTTATTAACAAGCATATCAGGAGCGTACTGTATGAACGGAAAGACAGCAGCATAAAATGAGACGCACAGCAGGGCAATGTAAATAAAGGAAGGGTTTGTAGCCAATTTGGTCAGATCTGAGAATTTAAACTCCTCGTCTTCAACGGCTTCCGAAGCAATTCCAGCTTTTTGTTTATCAATTTTCTTGTCAAAGAAAGTATAAATAATAAAAAGAACAAGTGCCAGGCCTATCAGGGTTGCTGCGAAAGTAACGGCAGGAGACACATGTCCGTTGGCAATGTCGGGTGAGACAGCTATACCCAGCGCAGAACCGAGCCGCCCAAACCCTATATTCACTGCCATGGCAAGGGCCATCTCATACCCCCTGAACCATTTGACTATCGTCCGGGTCGCCACCACGCAAGTTATTTCGAGACCCGTACCGAACATGATCCTTCCAATGATCATCATTGTAAGCATGGTGCCATGATCCTCTCCAAAAACACCTGCAGAAGCCATCGCCGTTATTCCTCCGCCAATAGCAGCAAGACCACCGAAAACAATTCCTGCAATCCTTATTCCCCACTTATCGAGGATAATGCCGCCAACTATTATCATTCCGAACATGTTGGCAATAGTCGTTAGACCAATGAGCCTTCCAAATTCTTCACTTGTAAAGTTGAGTTCCGATTCCATTAAACCCTTGAGGCCGGAAAAGAAATCCTGGAACCAGTAGGTTGCAAACATCAGGGCACTCAAGAGGACCAGAACTATCCATCTCAGAACTGCATTATCACGGAGGGTCTTTGCTGTAGCTACCATTTTTTTATTTTTAGAGCAGTAAATGTAGAAAAATATTTCAATGGAAATCCTGAAATAAATTAGTTATATTGAACCTAAAACAATGTTTGAACGTTATACAAGGGAAAACTTAGTCCATTTTATGAGGGCTGAGAAGAGATTTCTTTGTTTGAGCTAAATATTGTTGTAATA
>DAIUKI010000450.1:0-2716 GCA_036848255.1 Bacteroidales bacterium
TTCATTATTTGGGAATAATGCTTGGGGGTAGGAATATTTCCAACTGGCCCACTACAAGACACAAGGACCTTGTTTAAAATTCAATATTAAAAATTGTTAATAATCATCTGACATTCAGATTATCTTATTAACTTGATTTTTTATCTAAACCCTGTCTTCTAAAGTACTTAATTAATTTCCAGATAATATGAAAACTCTTAAAAGTTCTTTCACTCTGGCTTTATTATTTTTATTTGCTACTTGCAGCCAAAAGAAAAATGTTGAATTGGGTGATGGGGATAAAAGCATTCCGCACCTGGTAAAACAAGGGACTTCCACACAACTTATTATTAATGGTTCACCTTTTCTGATGCTCGGAGGAGAACTTCACAACTCAAGTATGGGTGGGTTTGAGTATATGAGACCTATCTGGAAAAGGATGGCGGAAGCTAACCTGAATACCCTGATCTCCACAGCTTCCTGGGAACTTGTTGAACCACAAGAAGGTCAATTCGATTTTAGTCTGGTTGACAGTATGATTTTAGGAGCTAGAAAAGAAGGACTTAAACTTGTCGTAATATGGTTTGGCAGTTGGAAAAACAGCGCATCATCATATGTTCCATCCTGGGTAAAGCTGGACCAGAAACGGTTCCCTTTGATTAAAGATGAGAATGGTAAAACAATTAACACCCTTTCCACACTCTCGGAAGAATCCTGCAATGCTGATGCAAAAGCTTTTACTGCACTGATGAAACATATCCGCGAAATTGACAGCAGACATAATACTGTAGTAATGATGCAGATCGAGAATGAGATAGGAACTCTCCGTACTAAAAGGGATTACAGCGATGTTGCCAATGCAGCATTTAATGGTCCTGTACCTACTGAATTGATGGACTATCTCAAGAATAATAAAGACTCTCTGCATCCCGGGGTTTTGGAAGCCTGGGGAAAACAGGACTTCAAGGTATCAGGGACATGGGAAGAAGTGTTTGGAAAGGGAGCACTGGTTGATGACTGGAAAGGAATGTCCTACCTGACTGAGGAACTGTTTATGGCCTGGAATTATGCAAAATATGTTGGAAAAATTGCTAAAGCTGGCAGGGAAGAATATGACATTCCGATGTTTGTAAATGCTTGGCTGAAGCAACCCGGACAAAGTGGTCACGCACCTGGAAATTATCCCAGTGGAGGCCCAACACCTCAGGTAATTGATGTGTGGAGAGCAGGTGCTCCTTCCATCGATTTTATTGCACCGGACATATATATTGTTGATCATTTCAGATATATCAGTGACCAGTACACTCTTTCAGGAAATCCATTATTCATACCCGAAACCAGTGGTGATGCTGCAGGAGCAGCAAGGGCTTTTTTTACATATGGTAAATATAGTGCAATGTGCTTTGCCCCATTTGGAATTGACGGGGGAGATTCCGGAGCAAATGTTACAGATATTTCGTTTATGAAGGATGCCTATGGGACTCTTAAACAGCTAATACCTTTGATTTTAAAATACCAGGGATCTCCTAATCTGAATGGGATGTTAGTCACAGATATTACAGGTATTGACTCAGCCATAATCGGGGATTACGAACTTAAAGCTACATTGCCCAGAAGATTTAATTTTGCAGGAGCTGGAGTTGCCGTACCAGGACAGGGACAGGAAGGGGTACAAGCACCCAGAAGACAAGCCGGAGGTTGCTTAATTATATCAACCGGCCCGGGTGAATACATAATTGCCGGAAGAAATATGTCACTGAGTTTCGGTATGGTGGATGCTAAATCTGAAAAAAATGTAAGTCACTTATCACTGGAGGATGGCACCTTTGTAAATGATAAATGGATCACAGGCAGACGACTAAATGGAGATGAATCAAGGGTTACTTTTCCCACCGACAGAAGTAAAATTTATAAGTTAAGTCTCTATTCTTATTAACAGGTTCTGGTTGATTATAATTTCAAAAACAATTATGGGAGAAATATTTCCAACTCATTTATTGGTCCTAAAAAATCCGTCCTTCTTTGAACACTATAAGAAGGTCTGAAAAGAATCAAATCTTAGATTCAATTGATTGATGATCAACTAATTAATAAGAGGATAGATCGGTCCGTATTAACGGTTGGTATTATATTCAAAACTTTATTTCTTCTATTTGATAACTTGTTTTATTAAAATTGGAATAGCGAATCCACTTGGGTTCAACACAGAAGTAAGCAATATTCTTCCAATTCTCTTTTCGAATTAAACCATCGGGGAATGCTTTAAAATAAATCTGAAGCAATTTGTCAAGCTCAACAATATCAGGAACTTTTGCTACTCCTTCATATTGTATGGTTTGCTCGTCACCGCAACCAAAGACGAAAGCAATGTTTGGATTTGACATAAGGTTTTTGTATTTCCTGGAATCTGATACTGTATCGAATACTATTCTTAAGTCAGGTGTCATAACAAATCCAACGCAGGCTGATTCCGGGAAATTATATGGAGAAATTGTTGACAAAATTCCATATTTATATTGTCGAATAAAGGTGTATAAAAATTCTTTTGTCATCGGTCAGTTGATTATCAATGTAGTTGTCATGTTGTCAAATACTTGCCGCTAATTAGTGTTTTATAAACAGTCTTATTACTGTTTACCCTTAAAGGTAGGATTAATTAGATTACCACCTTCAAAAACCGTCTTTCTTTGACCTCTTCAAAAGAAGAGGCGTTGCATGCAACGCCCCTACTATCTCA
>DAIUKI010000451.1:0-2712 GCA_036848255.1 Bacteroidales bacterium
CGCAGATGAGCTTTAAAGATTTTGCAGGTGTCATAAAAATGCCAAAGGGTGTTTTTGTTGGCGTATTTTCACATTACCTGATCATGCCATTAGTGGGATTCTCGATTGCCGGGATCTTCAATTTTCCGCCTGAAATCTCAGCCGGAATAATCCTGATAGGGTGTGTGCCCAGCGGGCTCGCTTCAAATGTGATGTCGTTCCTGGCAAAAGCCAATCTTGCACTGGCAGTTACAGTTGGGGCAATTTCAACGCTTCTTTCACCACTGGTGACTCCGCTGCTTATGAAATGGCTTGGAGGACAGTATATTGAAGTTAATTTCTGGAACATGATGCTCGACATTCTGAACATGATAATTCTTCCGATAGTGGCAGGTTTTATCTTCAATCTTTTTTTAAAGGGAAAGGAAAACCGCAGATCGGTATTTATTCAGCTTTTTTCTTATGCAGTAATTATCCTGCTCACAACACTGGTGTATGCAAAATTAAAAGATTCAGGATTTTCCGGATTTGCTATCCAGTTTTTGAAATCAATGGGCTGGTTTTTCATCCTTCCGATGGCCGGAGCGGCAATTTTGTCAAAAAGCCTGGGGGGTGACAATAAATATATGGAGAAAATTCTCTCGCTCGTTTCAATGGTAGGTATTGCTCTGATTGTAACTATTATCACAGCTTCGGGTCGCGACAGTCTTCTGAAAGTAGGAGCTTTGCTCGTTGTTACAAGCCTGTTGCATAATATTACAGGATATACACTCGGGTACTGGCTATCGTGGCTGGTGGGTATGCCCGAAAAAGACCGTCGTACAATAGCCTTCGAAGTTGGGATGCAAAACGGGGGACTGGCTTCCGGTCTGGCGTTGCAGATGGGGAAAGTGGCGACAGTCGGGTTGGCTCCGGCAATATTCGGACCACTGATGAATGTAACAGGTTCAGTCCTTGCCAATTACTGGCGCGGAAAACCAACAGAGGATATTTCGTAGGAAACGGTCGCGACCATTCCCCAATAGGAATTTGCTAAATGATCAGTTTATCAGAGCCGCCAGCGCTGCTCCCACCAGACTCGATTGCTGAACCTCGGTAAATTCATAATATCTCTTTCTATCCTCACTCAGATAATCCTGAAGGTACTTCCCGAAATAGTCTTTCAGGTTATGCATTTTGTAGAAGGTAGTCCCTTCAACTGTAATTAATATGGGTCTTTCAGGCGATTTCCCCTTATCTGTTCTGAGAATCACGGCTGCCATATTTGCGGCAACAAGTTTGGCTGCCCGGTTAATAAGGGTATCTATAATTTTTATGCAGCTGTCAAAATCAACCTTTTGGAGCTCACATGCGTAAAGAGGACTGCAACCCACATTAGTATTGGAAATGAAATTGTTTACATCCTCTGAACTCAGTTCGTTGACTGCCAGTATTTCCCTGGCGCCCGGTTCCGTAAAAACACCCTCTTCCGCTGCTGATTTAAGAACGGTTAAACACAAGCCTCCGAAATATCCGCCGGCAAACATCTTCTCAAATTTGTAATCCGAAGGGTTTACTGTTGTGCTGTCGAAATAGATATCCAGATCTGTCTGCGGCACTTTTCCAAAATTTCCCGATTCAATATTTATAATCTGGCTTTTTGCCAGATCAAGATCTGCTAATTTTTTAATATTCCGGTTGCTCTCAATATAGCAGGTATTTGTACCGGTCCCCAGAATGAATCCAATATATGAATCGTATTCGCGATTGAAGGCAGCTGATTTTCCGGCAAGAAGGGTGGCAACAGTGTCGTTGAGCAGAACAATCTGCTTTTCTTCCATTCCGAGGGTCTTAAGCAGGTTTTTTCCTATAAGTTCCCCGACAACTTCAGGAGCCTGAACTTCCTTGCAGAATTGAAGCAGCTTTCCATCCTTGTCGGGTAATATTTCAGTCGGGTAGGAGAAGCAGAAACCGATCCGGCCCGACAGTTCAGCGTTCGACCTTATATATCCGGCGATGGTATTGAAGAATTCCGATTTCGAAATTTCGCCTGTAAGACCTGGCATCTTAGCAGTTACCAGATTGCTGATTTCGAGTTTCCCAAGCTTATTGAATTTTACCAGGGCCGCCCTGAAATTTGTCCCGCCTGCATCAACAGCAACCACTGGAATCCCTGTAAGAAACTGATTTTCAGCTTCAATATATGTAGGGATCATACGTAAGGAGCTATCTTTTCCCTGTAAACCATTCAGCATATCCGTTGTGAAAAGATCGATAACCTGCTGGAAGTTTATATCACCCGGAGTCACCTGGTGCTCTGATAAAAATTTTTCACAGTTCTTCATTTTACAGACAGATAAATGAAACGGAAAATTATGAATTATTGGCAGATTTTCAAATACCAAGGAAGGTTTTATATTCCTGAAAATTGAATGGGATGAAAAGACCACAACTGCCAGGTTTATTTCATAATATTGCAATTCAATGGTATTTTACCATAAATGGATTTTTGAATTAATTTAACCATCCAAATATTTTAAACATGACAAAAGTAAGCGAACTGGCTAAAATGATCGATCATTCAATACTTCATCCCATGCATACCGATGAAGATCTTGGCAGACAGTGCGACATAGCATTGAAATACGATGTAGCGTCTGTTTGTGTAAAACCATATGCTGTGAAAATGGCCGCCGGAAAACTCAGAGGTAGTTCTGTCATGGTCGGATGTGTAATCGGCTTCCCACATGGCAA
>DAIUKI010000452.1:0-2708 GCA_036848255.1 Bacteroidales bacterium
GATCCGGAACTAAGAAGGATGATTGATGAGATTTCCAGCGAGAGAATAGAAAATTATATCGCAAAACTGGTAAGCTTTCACACCCGTCATAACATGAGTTCCCGCGACAATCCTGCGCAGGGAATAGGTGCGGCCTGGAACTGGGTCAAGTCGGAAATGGAGAAGAATATCCCGGCTACTGAAGGCAGGCTGGAGGTTAAATTAGAGGAGTATGCTGCCGGAGGCAAGGGTCAGAGAATTCCATACACCATAACCCTTAAAAATGTTGTTGCAACACTTAAAGGTACTGACAATAACGACGACAGGAAAATCCTGATAAGTGCACATCTCGATTCAAGGGTACAACGCGACAGTGACTCCACGAGCTTTGCTCCCGGGGCTGATGACGACGGATCAGGAATTGCTGCAATACTGGAAATGGTAAGGATAATGTCATCCAGAAAATTTCCTGCAACCATTATTTTCATGGTGGTGACAGGGGAAGAACATGGGCTGTACGGTGCACGACACATGGCAGCCAAAGCAAAAAATGAAAATTGGAATATTGTCGCAATGTTGAATAATGACATGATCGGGAACAGCGGTTCAAGTGAAACCATCCTCAATGACAACATGCGTGTAAGGGTATTCAGCGAGGGGGTCCCGGCATATGAAACAGAACAGATGGCAGCATTAAGAAGGTATACATCGGGAGAAAATGACGGGAAGGCACGCCAGCTTGCACGCTATATTAAGGAGATAGGAGAAAGGTATGTCGATCAGCTTACAGTAACACTGGTATTCAGAAATGACAGGTTCGGCAGGGGGGGAGATCATTCTCCGTTCTGTGAGCAGGGCTTTACGGCAGTAAGGATCACTGAATTCAATGAAAACTATGACAGGACACATAAGATACCTGCTGTTGTTAATGGGATTCAGGAAGGAGACCTTCCTGAATCTGTTGATTATGAATATGTAAGAAAAAATACCGGGATAAATCTGGCAACAGTTGCCAACCTTGCCCTCGCTCCCTATGAACCTGCCAACTGCGGGATCATTGTCAGCGGTCTGACAAACAAAACCACTCTGCAATGGGAAGTCCCTTCCAGGGGGCCAAAACCTTTGGGTTATTATATACTTATCAGGGAGACCTGGCAACCACTCTGGGAGAAGAAAATTTTCGTTACCGGAACAGAGGTTACACTTCCCTACTCAAAGGATAATTATTTTTTTGGTATTCAATCAGTAAGTGACTCAGGTCATGAAAGCCTTACAATCTTTCCCGGTCAGGCAAGAAGGCGGTCAGATTAAGGCTCAATTGGGAAAGAACAATTCTTTTAATCATCCGACAGAAAGCCGAGCATATCTGAAGCATTTTTATTCTCCGGATCAAATTCCAGAACGTGTTTAAAGTGCACTTTTGCCTTATCGTAATTGTAATTTTTCATATATGTTCTTCCTAAATGATAAAGTGCAGAAACATGTTTGTCGGTTTTGCCCAGAAGCCTTTCAAAAAAGATAATTGCCTCATCATATTTGCCCGATGCCTTTAATGCAATACCCATATAATAGTTTGCCATAAGAGTTTCGGGACAATATTCAATCAGTTTCCTGTATGAGGCAATACTATTTTCTTCTTTGCCAAGGTGGTAATAAGCCAACCCCAGCCATAGATAGGTCATTGGTAAATGCTTGCCCGATTCGATTATTTTATTGAAAGTTTTAACAGCTGCCGAAAAATTAGTGGATCGATAGTGAGCAACTCCCAGCTTGTACAAAACATAAGGACTGTCAGGCTTAATCTGCAGAACCTTCTCCAGGTAGCAGATTGACTTTGACATTTCGCCAAGAATGTAATACACGTTCGAAATCTCCAGCAGAATGTGTATGTTATCAGGATTATCCCTCTCTGCACATTCGAAATAAGCTACAGCTTCTTTGAGATCCCCCTCGAGAAGTTTAATGAAGGCATCATCAATACATTTGTGAACCAGTTCAGACATGGTAAAATAATTTAATATTAGATAATCTAGCTACGGTTTGTAATCGGGATATACTCCTGTTTTCCATAAACATTTTTAAATGCGGGCCTGATAATCCTTTTTGCGGAAAATGTAAGCTCTTCAATACGGTGGGTACACCAGCCCGAAACCCTTCCGATGGCAAACAGAGGGGTATATAGTTCTTTTGAAATATCAAGGCATGAATAAACAAAACCAGAGTAAAAATCAACATTAATACATACTACCTTGGTAGATTTTTCTCCTTTAAACACTCTGAAAACTTCAGGCGTAAGCCTTTCCACCAGTGAGTAGAGTTCAAATTCATCAAGCCGGTTTTTTTCTATAGCCAGCTCTCTTGCCTTTGCTTTTAAAATTGCAGCTCTGGGATCAGAGATGGTATAGACAGCGTGACCTATTCCATAGATCTTTCCGGAATAGTCATTTGCTTTCTTATTCAGGATCTTCAGAAGATGTTCTGTAACTTCCTCTTCATCTTTCCAGTTTTTTACATGAATTTTCATATCATCCATCATTTCCAGAACCCTGACATTTGCTCCGCCATGCAATGGCCCTTTTAATGATCCGATAGCAGAGGTTATTGAAGAGTAAATATCGGTTTCAGAAGAGCTGGTTACTCTCATCGTGAAGGTGGAGTTATTACCGCCTCCGTGTTCAGCATGAAGAACCAGCAGCAGGTCAAGCAGATCACCTTCGAGTTTTGAAAAA
>DAIUKI010000453.1:0-2707 GCA_036848255.1 Bacteroidales bacterium
GCTGCTGCAGCTGAACCGAAGGAAGCCATTTCAATGAATTTTCTTCTTCTCATATTGAAAACATTAATTCTCTAAAATTAGAAATAAATCAGAAATATACACATCATTAAAATAATTCACATAGCATCCACCTTTTCGAAAGTAATTACATTGTAATTACATGACTGTAACGGGATAATGATGGAATTTGCCCTGGAAACCATTAAGCTCGGGAACCCTCACGCCGTAAAGCCTTTTTTTATACTTTTACAATTATGAAGCCGAATCTTCTTTTTACCGACGCCCTTAAGCTGAAAAGACCGAATGCCTTTCATGTGATGCTCAAACCTGCCGGTTCGTCATGCAATCTGAATTGCACCTACTGCTACTACCTTGAGAAGAAAAAGCTATACCCATCTGCCGGTTCAATGAAGATGTCAGTGGAGCTGCTCGAAAACTTCACAAAACAGTTTATTGAGGCCCACCAGATACCTGCCGTAACATTTACCTGGCAGGGTGGCGAACCCACACTGATGGGATTGGATTTTTTCATAAAAGCACTTGAACTGCAGAATAAATATTCGGGAGGAAAGAAGATTGAGAATTCGTTCCAGACCAATGGAACAAGATTGAATGATGACTGGTGTAAATTCTTTGCTGACAATAATGTACTCGTTGGCATCTCAATTGATGGTGCAGAACATAATCATGACCATTTCAGAAAGACATTTTCCGGACGGCCGACATTCAAAAAGGTAATGAAAGGAATCGAACTTCTGCAAAAACACAAAGTTGAATTTAATACTCTCAGCACAGTCAACAGCTATAATGTCCACTTCGCATCCGAGACATACAGGTTCCTCAAAAAGATCGGGAGCGGCTTTATGCAGTTCCTTCCGGTAGTGGAACATCTGACAGGAGGGAGAGATGAACAGGAACTTCAATTGATTGCACCCATTCATTCAAAGGATGTGAAAGTTACATCATGGTCAACAGGTGCCACTGACTTTGGAAAGTTCCTGGTAACCATCTTTGATGAATGGGTACGGAATGATGTAGCCAGATATTTTGTCCAGATATTCGATGCAACCCTTGCAAACTATACCGGTGAAAATCCAGGACTTTGCGTTTTTAATGACACATGCGGCGATGCACTTGTTATGGAACATAATGGAGATCTGTTTTCCTGCGATCATTTTGTTTATCCGGAATACTTTCTTGGAAACATTGCTGAAACACCACTTATCGATCTTGTAAAATCCCAGAACCAGTTTGATTTCGGAATTGACAAAAGGAATAAACTGCCCCGTTACTGTCTTCAGTGCGATGTCCGTTATGCCTGCCATGGTGAATGCCCCAAGCACAGATTTCTATCAACTCCTGAAGGAAAGCCAGGATTAAACTATCTCTGTGAGGGTTACAAAATGTTCTTTACCCATGTTGAACCATACATGAAATTCATGGCAGAAGAGCTCAAAAACAAGCGTCCTCCAGCTAATGTAATGGCATGGATAAGAGTTAAAGAAAACCAGATTATTAAGCCTGCATTACCAGGCAGAAATGATCAGTGTACCTGCGGAAGCGGAAAGAAGTTCAAGAACTGCTGTGCACGAAACCCGATATTTGGAGTCTGATATCCAAAGGTAACAATTCAGGTTATGAATTATTTCATAAGAGGCTGAAGGATGCTTAGCCTGTTTCCCTCCGTATCCACGAAAGAGACCCATTTCCCTATCCCCGGAATATCTGTCGGTTCACCAAGAAGTTTTCCTCCTGCTTCGGTTATCTGTTTTGCTGAAGCGTTTATGTCATCAACAGCTATTACAAGCGATGGATACACAGCCCCCATAGATTCATTTCGAGGATACAAACCCCCGTTTATCGCTCCGGGATTTTTAACCATGTTGTTTTCGTCAGTCTCTGTTGTACTGACAGTAACATAGTAGCCCATCTCTGGTCCCAGAAAATTGGCCTCCCAGCCGAATACACCTATGTAAAAATCAGCCATCCTTTTGGTATCACCAGCCGGTAATTCAAAATGCACAACGGAATTCATTTTTTTCATATATGTAAGAATTATACTTCAGTACCTTTCAATCATAAACTCTTCCATTTGATAGAACAACCGATTGCCTTTGTACTGGGGACCATAATGTTGTCACCCTTCAGAAGCGAATTTACAGCATCAGAAACATAGGTTTTATTTGCTTTCGCGGCATCATCGGCATTGTTATCTATTGCTCCTACATATTCAACTTTAAGGTTCTCACCCTTTTTTGAAAGTACATAAACATGCGGAGTATTTGTGGCTCCGTATAACTTTGCCACATCCTGGGATTCATCACGTAAATAAGTAAATGCATAACCCTTATCTGATGCCACCTTTTTCATTTCTTCGAATGAATCACCCGGATTAACTCCCGGATCATTGCTGTTTATTGCTACCACCGGATAACCCTTTGCGCTGAAAACCCTGTGAATATCAATTATCCTCTGTTCATATTTCTTTGCCACCGGACAAACATTACTTGTAAAAACAACAATAAATCCCCTGGCATTTTCCATATCTGAAAGGGAAACCATTTCACCTTTAACACTTTTTAGACTGAAATCCGTGGCGTTATCCCCCACTCTGAACGGACCTTCTGCCCTGACTTGAGAAACCAGCAAAAGTGCCATTGATAATACCATAACTATTTTTTTCATGACCTATTGATTTTTTAAATTA
>DAIUKI010000454.1:0-2705 GCA_036848255.1 Bacteroidales bacterium
ATGGGGGGCTTTGAGTTGATTATTACTATAAAGTCCCCCAAATGGGGGATTTAGGGGGTTGATCCTGGGGGTTATTCAAAATAATTAAACGTTTTAAACCCGCCGCTTTTTATATGGGTCTCCTTTTTCATCAGATGAATATCCGAAGTAATCATATCTTCAATCAAACCATTGAGATCATACTTCGGGATCCAGCCGAGCTTTGTCCTTGCTTTAGTTGCATCACCGATAAGAAGATCCACCTCGGTGGGCCTGTAGTAATTCCTGTCGATCCTTACCACAACAGGATCATTCTTCATTCTCGATTTGATTGCATCAATATATTCCTTCCCGATCCTTTCATTGAAGAGAGCCTCATCGATATTCACAATTATTCCTGTCTCATCTTCCTTTTCTCCCGAGAAGAGTATCTCTAACCCGGCTGCTGCGAATGTTTTCTGAATGAACTCACGTATCGAAGTTGTAACACCGGTGGCGATGACATAGTCATCTGGTTGGTCCTGCTGGAGGATGAGATACATTGCCTTTATATAATCCTTTGCATGTCCCCAGTCGCGTCGTGATGAGAGGTTCCCCATATATAGGCACTCCTGCATTCCGAGAGCGATCCTTGCCATTGCCCTCGATATCTTCCTTGTGACGAAAGTCTCTCCCCTGATTGGCGACTCATGATTGAACAATATTCCATTGCTGGAATGCATTCCGTATGCTTCCCTGTAATTAACTGTTATCCAGTATGCATAGAGCTTTGCAACACCATACGGACTCCTTGGATAAAATGGAGTTTTTTCAGTCTGAGGGACCTCCTGTACAAGTCCGTACAGCTCGCTTGTTGATGCCTGGTAAATACGGGTCTTCTGTGAAAGACCGAGAAGCCTTACTGCTTCAAGGATACGCAGTGTTCCTATGCCATCGGCATTTGCGGTATATTCGGGTGTGTCGAAGCTGACCTTCACATGGCTCATTGCAGCAAGGTTATAGATCTCATCGGGCTGGCACTCCTGAATGACTTTCGTGACATTCATCGAATCGGTGAGATCCCCGTAATGAAGGATGAAATCCCGTTTATCCACATGCGGATCCTGGTAAAGGTGATCAACCCTTTCGGTGTTAAAGAGCGAACTGCGCCGCTTTATACCATGAACAACATATCCCTTTTTAAGGAGATATTCTGCCAGGTAAGCTCCATCCTGTCCTGTAACACCTGTAATTAATGCTGTTTTTGACATTGTTTTAATTTATTATTTACCACGGAGTTACACTGAGTTTTCCGGAGTTGCACTGTTCTTATCTCTGTGTCACTCTGTGACTTCTCTGTGGAACTCTGTGGAAGTTTTTTACTTATTAATCAACCCACCCCCCGCCCCTCCAGGGAGGGGAGCCTTGAAATTACAACCACAAATCCTTCACCCTTATCTTAATCCTGAACGCATTCGGTATCTCTTCCTCGCTTATCATTATCAGATACCCTCCTCCTCCTGCTCCTGACAGCTTCCAGGCTTTTGCCTTTCCCTTAACCTGCCCGATTATCTTTTCAATCTCCTGATTCATCATCTTCGGGAACATGCGGATCTGCGAATGAAAAGAGTCAAGGAAACCTTCGGTGAACGTCTCAAAATCCATTGATTTCAGTCCATTCCACGTCCGATCAGCCGCCTCTGTGAGCCTTCTCACATTGTCGGTGCTGATATGGGTGTCGCTCAAAACACTATATCCATCGGGACGGGGCCACAATGTCAGCATATACAACCTCTTCTCGAGCCATTTTATTGTTTTCAAATCGGAGATTGTTTCAAATTCCGATGGCCAGTATTTCCCCCTGTCATAAAAGAACCTGTTTATTCCGGGCATTGTGATGCCGATGGAATCCTGCGATCCGCTTACCTCTTTTGTACCAGGATCGTTATCATACCTGAAAAGCGTTTTGGCAAGTTTTTCAGGTTTTTCAAGCGGAAGATGATCGTTCCAGAGCTCGATAGCCTTCTTACGGGTCGAGGTCGCCATTCCCGACCGTTCATTGAACTCGATTGTCGGCTCGAGTGATGCAGTTATTGCGGCTCCCGGAAAATATTTGGAAACATACGGCTGATCGATCCAGGTCCCGGCAAGATCGATCCGGTAGGGCATCGGCTTTACGGAACGGAGAGCAGTTGTCGACCGGGCCGGAAGGTTTGCATGAGGGATCCTTTTCAGGACCTTGTATTCAATGTCAAGCTCTTTGCAGATCTGTTCCTTTTCAGGTGAGTGACCATCCTCATTTACAATGAAGATATCGGGATGAAGATTTTTCATATCCTGAACAAAATCCATAAGACCGCTGCCTTTATTTATAAATGCCTTATGAACGCATGACAATGCGTTGAGTATATATACCCTTTCATCTTCGGAATTTATGGTTTCCCTTCCCTTGAGGTCCCTTATTGTCCCGTCGGATCCCAGTCCGATATAAAGATCACCGTACTCAGAGGCTTCCTGGAGGAACGCGATATGTCCGGAATGCAGCATGTCGAAACAACCGGACACTAAGACTTTCTTTTTGTTACTGCTCATGGAAAAATGATTAGGTGATATATTGAACAAATATAGCAGATTTAGCCATTAGGTGTGCGGCATGAGATTAGCTTTCAGCTCTCAGCTTTCAGCCTTCAGCTACCCGCCGCTGGCGCGGATTTGCAATCCGTGCCTTTGATATTTCAGAGCTAAAC
>DAIUKI010000455.1:0-2704 GCA_036848255.1 Bacteroidales bacterium
ACCGTATTCTTGAATTTCTAAAGAGAGAAAACAAGACTTCAGCCCAATTTGCTGAAGATATCCATGTTCAGCCCTCAGGTATATCCCACATAATTTCAGGAAGAAACAAACCCAGTCTTGATTTTGTGATCAAAATGCTTGAAAAATATCCGTTCCTGTCCACAGAATGGCTAATATTCGGCAAAGGAGCGATGTATAAGGAACCCAAAATGGGAGATCTTTTTGCCGGTATTGATCTGATCCAGTCTGCAAAAATGGTGAAAATACCAACCGGGAACGCAGAAAAGGAGCCTCCTGACAATAGTAAGCAATCGGATATTCATGGGACTTTATCAGAAAAGACTCATCCGGTGCATTCTCAGGCAGTTAAAATTGTATGGTTTTATGACGATAACAGTTTTGAAGAATTTTATCCTGCGAAACATTAACCATTTTTTTTAAGAACCCGATCATTAATTATCTTTGTCGAAACAGAGTGCTGATGTCAAAGAGAATTGAAGATTTAACTGTAAAGGCAAACCATCGCCTGAATAATGATCTCTTTGTGCTTGAACTTACTGGCAATAATTATCTGCCTGCATTAAAACCAGGACAGTTCGTGCAGGTAAAGATCGAAGGCAGTCCCGAAACTTTCCTTCGTCGTCCCATTTCGATTCATGATGTTGATTATGAGCAGAATACTATTAAACTTCTGATTCAGATCGCAGGAAAGGGGACAGAAAAACTAGCTTTACTAAAAACCGGGGACCAATTGAATATTATCTATCCCCTTGGAAATTCATTCAGTCTGCCTGCGGAAAATGCCAGGGTTCTCCTCATCGGAGGAGGATGTGGTGTTGCACCTTTATTGTTTCTTGGAAAACACCTTAAATCGAAAGGTTACAACCCGGATGTGCTTCTTGGATTCAGAGATTCCGCACACATAATTGAATATGATGATTATGCAGGAATCGGTCCCGTATATCTTACAACAGAGGATGGCTCGATGGGTGAAAAAGGACTTGTCACGGATCATCCGGTTTTAAAGGAGGCTCATTACGACAATATATGCTGTTGCGGTCCCGACCCAATGATGAAATCCGTTGCCCGTTATTGCCTTGAAAAGGGAATTAATTGTGAAGTATCACTCGAGCATCTTATGGCATGCGGTTTTGGTGTGTGCCTTTGCTGCGTCGTGAATACCACGAGCGGAAATCTGTGCACCTGTATCGATGGTCCTGTTTTTAACACAAAGGAATTGAAATGGTAAATCTTGGCGTTTCGATTGGAAATCTTAAGCTTAAAAATCCTGTTTTAACTGCTTCAGGTACTTTCGGATACGGATCGGAGTTTGATGATTTCATCGATGTATCGAGGCTTGGAGGAATTATACTCAAGGGAACAACTCTTGAACCGAGGGAAGGAAATCCTTATCCAAGGATGGCCGAAACACCCTCAGGAATGCTTAATTCCGTAGGCTTACAGAACAAGGGTATCGATTTTTTCGAAAAGAATATTTATCCGGTTGTATCGCATTATGATACAAATGTGATTGTCAACATTAACGGGAGCTATATTGAAGACTATATTGCTTTGGCTGAAAGGATTAATAAACTGGATAAGATTCAGGCAATAGAACTTAATATTTCCTGTCCCAATGTTAAAATGGGGGGAATGGCCTTCGGGACAAACCCTGCTTCAACACGTGAAGTCGTAAAAGCCGTAAGAGCCGTTTACTCAAAAATCCTTATCGTCAAGCTTTCCCCGAACGTTACTGATATTGTCGATTTTGCCCGGATTTCTGAGGAAGAGGGAGCAGACTCTATTTCTCTGATAAACACGCTTCTGGGTATGGCAGTCGATATAAAAGCCATAAAACCAATATTATCGACCATTACCGGTGGTCTTTCCGGGCCCGCTGTGAAGCCTGTTGCATTGAGAATGGTCTGGCAGGCGGCAAAGGCTGTTAAAATACCGGTCATCGGAATCGGAGGAATAATGTCAGCCGGCGATGCAATCGAGTTTTTCCTTGCCGGAGCAAGCGCGATCCAGGTCGGTACGGCTTCATTTATTGATCCTCAAATATCAATCACGATTCTTGAAGGTATCCAACAATATCTTGCCGGGAAAGGTTTCAGCGATATAAAGGAAATTACCGGTCTCCTGACTCGCTGAAAAGAAATTTTACATTCATGTAAAAGTCTCTGTTTTTCCTATAAATTTGTAATTGTTAAAAGCAAATTACCAAATCCCATTAATCTAAACTAATACTAATGGATGAAAATGTTCATATTGATAATCTGGATAAGAAAATTCTTGATATCATAACCAAAAATGCAAGGGTTCCCTATCTGGAAGTCGCCAGGGAATGCAATGTTTCAGGCGCTGCCATTCATCAGCGTGTTCAGAGGCTGATCAAGACAGGTGTAATCAAAGGCTCGGAATTCAAAGTCGATCCTGCACTGGTCGGATTCAAGACCTGTGCCTACATAGGAGTCTATCTCGACCACCCCGGACACTACCGTGATATAATCAGTAAATTCAGGGAGATACCCGAAATAATCGAATGCCATTACACAACGGGAAATTATTCACTTTTTATAAAGGTTTACACCCGCGACAATGAGCACCTTCGGGATATACTGACGGATAAGATTCAGAATATCCAGGGTGTCGTACGCACAGAAACTCTTATATCACTCGAAGAATCGATAAATCGCCAGAT
>DAIUKI010000456.1:0-2704 GCA_036848255.1 Bacteroidales bacterium
AATAAAAAGTATGATTACGGATACTTTTGTTATTACCATAATGTTATTGAAGTTGGCTGACTCCCTGATTCCTATTACAAGCAGTGTTGATAATAGTGCCACAATGAACATGGCAGGAAGGTTAAGAATACATGTAACATGAGCCAACGAGTCGACATTTATACCAGATGCGGCAAGAGTCTGAGTAAAAGCGTCTGTAAGTGGCTTCCAACCCATCTCAGGGACATTTACCAGAACGGTGCCTGTTGCTCCCGTGAATTGTGCTGGAATGTAAATATCAAGGTCCTTCAGAAAGCTTACAACATAACCTGACCAGCCGACTGATACTGTTGAAGCTGCAAAAAGATATTCAAGGATAAGATCCCATCCGATGATCCATGCAAGGAACTCACCGAGTGTTGCATAAGAATAAGTGTAAGCGCTCCCAGCAATTGGAATCATGGAGGCAAATTCAGCATAGCATAAACCTGCAAAACCACATGCGAGACCGGAAATAATGAAAGAAACCACTATTGCCGGACCGGCATACTGAGCAGCGGCCTGGCCCGTAAGCACAAAAATACCCGCTCCTATTATTGCTCCGATACCAAGAGTAGTAAGATTTAGTGCAGAAAGCGATCTTTTAAGGCCGCCGGACTCCTTCGATTCATTCATCAGCTGATCCAGCGGTTTAGTGAGAAATAATTTATTTTTTGACATCGGATTACAGGTAAATGACTTTGAAAGATGGGTTAACTCATGCAAACGTAACTTTTTTTTCGTAAAAAATAATATCCTATTGTCACAGAAATCAATCTTTAATCCAGACAACAGCATAATTATGCTATTTTAACAAATTACCGCTACCTTTATGAAAACGAAATTTTACAGGAAATGAGACGTAACTTTATACTTATAGCCTTTCTGTTTATCCTATCCTGCGCACCTCTGAGCAGGTACAGGGAACTTCCTGAGGTCAAAGCGTGGGAGAGCGAAATTGAGAAGTTTGAACAGCTCGACGTCACAAAGTCATACCCATCCGACGCAATACTGTTTGCAGGAAGTTCAAGTATCAGGATGTGGTCGACAATCGGTAAGGACATGCTTCCCTATAATGTAATACAGAGGGGCTACGGAGGGGCAAAGCTAAGCGATTTCGCCGTTTATGCCGACAGGATAATTTATCCTCATCCATGCCAGGCAATTGTCATTTTTATTGCAAATGATATCGCCGGAAATGACGATGACAAGAGTCCGCTCGAGGTATCGCAATTATTCAGAAAGACCCTATACATAATCCGGAGGAAATTCGCCGATACCCCGGTATTCTGGATCAGCATCACTCCCACCCCTTCAAGATGGCATGTATGGCCCGAGATCAGGGAGGCAAATGAATTGATTAAGGAGATATGCGAGAGTCACCGCAGCACATATTATATTGACACGGAAAAGTATTTTACAAATGCAAACGGCCTTCCCCGCAGTGAGCTATTTCTTGAAGATAAGCTTCATCTGAACGAGCAGGGCTACAGGATATGGTCCGGCATAATCAAGAATGATCTGAATAGTGTGATGGCAAACAAATAAACCCATTTTACATCTTCCAACCTGCATCACTGAAAAAACCTCTATCTTTGGTCTAGATCATTGTATTTTTTAAAAGATAATGATGAATCCGGTCCGGACTGTTATTGTAGATGATGAAAGATATGCATGTGAGCGGCTGAAGAAGCTATTAAAGCCCTTTTCTCAGATCGAACTGCTTGATTATTCTACCAATTCAAGAGAAGCTGTTTCCTACATAATGAAAACAAAGCCAGATCTTGTTTTTCTCGACATTGAACTCGAAAACAATATTTCCGGATTTGACATTATTGAAAAGCTGGGTGAAGACCTGTATCTGCCACATATAATACTTGTTACAGCTCATACTCAATATTCAATAAAAGCTATAAAACATCAGGTATTCGATTATCTTGTTAAACCGGTAGATGTTGATGAGCTTGAAGACACACTGGACCGGTTATTCAGTTCAATTTCAGCCTCCCCGTTAAAACTGATAAAGAAATTTGGAACACTCAGCGAAAGAGAGAGGCTTGTTCTCAAATATGTGCTTGAAGGGAAAACAAGCGAAGAGATAGCTGAACAGCTCTATATCAGCATTAATACTGTACATACGCACAGAAGAAACATACTTAAAAAGACAGGCACAAAATCCGTTATTGAGCTTATTAATTTAAGCAATAATCCGAATGACTAAAGGAAATTATAAGGAGTTTTTATCTCACCCTCTTTTTCTGAGTTTTGTTTTGTGGTTTATTTTGTCCCTTTTTATTCCACCCGTTTTTTCCAAATATAAGGTGCATATCGGAGATGAATTGCTGATGCCGAATAAGCGATACTATTTTAATGACCTCGATTCAGACAATCAAAGCGAGAAAATCTCCGTCGATCTGAACGATACCGGCGGGACACAAATAATTTTCAGTATTGATGGTAATGTCATTGACCAGTTCAATTTAAATCACCAGGCAGAAAGAGAAGAAGACTTGTTTTTCGGAGATTACAACGATGACGGGATCATGGAATGTTTTGTATTTACACGAAGCCCCGATTCAATTTTCCTGAACGTTATTGATCCTGTACTGACACATAAGATACTGATTAGAAACAGATTTATCGATGTCTGGCAAAAAGCAGATAACAGCACAAATACTCCAAGAAT
>DAIUKI010000457.1:0-2690 GCA_036848255.1 Bacteroidales bacterium
GTTTCTTATTATGATTACTACCAGCCGGAAGCATATCTCCCAGTATCGGGCATTTATATAGAGAAAGACCTGTCAATCAATGAAGAGATTGAAAAGCTAAGATTAAGTGCAACCTCTGCGCTTCTTTCGGGCAGGAAGGATGTAATCGTCGTTTCCTCAATATCATGCATTTATGGTATCGGAAATCCCGATGATTTCCATTCAAATACCATTCACATCAGACTGGGACAGATCATCGCAAGGAACCTGTTTCTCAGAAAGCTGGTGGACAGCCTGTATTCCAGGAATGAGCTGGAATTCAAACATGGGACCTTCAGGGTCAGGGGAGACACGATTGATATAATGCCATCTTATGCCGACATGGCAATTCGTGTTGTATTTTTTGGTGAACAGATTGAAGAGATCATCTCTTTTGATCCTGTCAGCGGAAACAGGATCGAAACTTTAAGTGAATATATCGTTTACCCTGCAAATATATTTGTTACAACAAGGGAACGCATAAATCAGGCGATCGGTCAGATACAGGATGATCTGGTCAGACAGGTCACTCATTTCAGGGATATTGGCAAAAGGGAAGAGGCTAAAAGGCTCGAACAGAGGGTACTTTATGACCTTGAGATGATCAAGGAACTTGGATATTGCAGCGGAATTGAAAACTATTCCAGGTATTTTGACGGGAGGAGTCCGGGTACAAGACCATTCTGCCTTCTTGACTATTTCCCGGAGGATTTTATAACAGTAATTGATGAAAGCCATGCCAGCATCCCGCAGATAAGGGCAATGTTCGGAGGGGATCATTCACGAAAACAGACTCTGGTGGAGTACGGGTTCAGGCTTCCGTCAGCCCTTGACAACCGGCCGATGCGGATGGAGGAATTTGAGACGCTGACGGGACAGACCATCTTCGTCAGTGCCACCCCGGCAGATTATGAACTTGAAAAGAGCGAAGGAGTAATTGTGGACCAGGTTCTCAGACCTACCGGGCTTCTTGATCCTCCGATAGATGTAAGGCCGAGTTTGAACCAGATCGATGATCTGATGGCGGAGATAAGGAGCAGGACCAAGGCAGGTGAAAGGACCCTTATCACAACAATTACAAAAAGAATGGCTGAAGAACTCTCAGCCTATCTTTTAAGATATGACATAAAATGCAGGTACATTCATTCGGATATTGATACCCTTGAGCGCATCGATATTATGGAAGAATTGCGTACAGGGGCCTTTGATGTCCTAGTAGGGGTTAACCTTCTCAGAGAGGGACTGGATCTGCCTGAAGTTTCTCTCGTTGCAATACTCGACGCAGATAAGGAAGGGTTCCTTCGTTCAGCAAGATCCCTTACCCAAACTGCAGGAAGGGCAGCACGTAACCTTAACGGCAGGGTGATAATGTATGCAGACGTTATTACAAGAAGCATGCAGGAGACTATCAACGAGACAAACAGGAGACGGGAAAAACAGATGGTCTACAATGAAAAGATGGGTATCACACCCGCTCAGATAGTAAAAAAGACCGGGACGATCCTTAGCGGACTCAGTAAGAAAGGCATAGCAGCCAGGGCTTATATAGAACCGGAAAGACCAGATATTGCGGCTGATCCGGTAGTCAGATATATGGACAGGGGTGCTCTCGGGAAAGCAATTGAAAAGACAAGGAAAAACATGGAAAAAGCTGCCTCGGAGCTCGATTTTATACAGGCTGCAAGATTAAGGGACGAGTTGTCCGACCTCCAGGTACTTCTCAGAGACAAGTCTCAGTAAAACCACCTCCGAATCTTCATCTTGTTGCTATCCAGTCACTCATAGTGCCTGATGATGCATTCGTTACGGTTCCCTTAATTATTTTGTCATCCACGGTGCCTGAATATTTTTCATTTCCAATGGTGAACGTAATTGAATTCCCGTCAAGCCGGCCGTCAGTTACAGAGATGGATTTTCCTCCTGAATTCAATGTTCCTCTTACAAACTGGAACTCCTGAGTAAAGTCAAGTTCTCCGTTTCCAAGTTTCCATTTTCCTCCGACTTTTGCAGGAATTATCCAAAGGTAGGCTGTATTCCAACTGTTCCAGTTCTCCTCGGTCGTAACTTCCTGATCCGCCTCCCAATCTCCCATTGTAAAAGTATTTGAAACGATACGCGTGCCCGGCTTGAGATCAAGCAGCCTCGGCCGGAGCTTGAGATTTATTTCGGGCAGAAGGAACATTGTTATTACAGTCGCTTTTGAAAAGTCCGTTTCGTAAAGATCGGCCTGAATGAATTCTGCCTTATCCCCGACCCCCTCTTTTTTTGCATTCTCTTTCGACAATGCAACCATGTCGGGATTATATTCAATCCCGGTCGCTTTAGCACCGATCTTCGCCGCGGTTATAACTGTTCTTCCGTCACCGGAACCCAGGTCAATAACGTAATCGTCCGGGGTGACTTTTGCGATATTTAGCATTTTGTCAACAAGTTCCTGTGGTGTCGGAACCCAAACAACATCCTTCCCCTGCTGGCCAACCTGTGGTATAAAGCCGTTTGCCGATTGATTTTCCTGGGCCTGAAGAGTGACTGTCATCGAGGAGATTAGAAGTATTCCTGAAATCAGGTAAGTTTTTGTTTTCATAAATCGTTGTTTATTGTTTCAAAGAATTTGAGAAAATAAAAATATGACATTAATATCATATATTGATCAGGTTCCTGACATAGTTTGC
>DAIUKI010000458.1:0-2687 GCA_036848255.1 Bacteroidales bacterium
ATCGGTGGGTGCACTGAAGGCATCATATCACCACGCTGTAAAAAAAATTGAAAATTTATTAACAGGAATTTAAACCATTAGTAATTTTAATCATCCAAGTAAGTGATGAAAACCAGTGCCAAAATACCAGAAGGAAATCCTTTTAAAGTACCTGAAAAATACTTCGAGGAACTGAACAGCAGAATAATCGCCTCAACTGTTGAAAATCAGGATAAGGAGAAAAAGCCAGGGCTTTATGTGAGGCTGAGGCCGTTCCTTGCAATTGCCGCATCTGTTGCTGTTCTGGCTCTTTTAACCTATACGGGGATAAATCTGTTTTCACCCCGGAATGAAACGGTTCTTCTTTCAGAGATCCCGGTCGAAGAGTACACTGAAACCATAGTAAATGAAATTGACATTCTTACACTTGAGGGAAATCTGGTCCTTAATGAAATACCTGATATGGAGCCGGGTATTAATGAGAAAGATATTATTGATTATCTCCTGCTTGTAAATATCGATATAAACGAAATACAGGAACAATTATAAAAGTTCAGTCATGAAAAGGAAAATTGTTGGTTTAATTATACTTGCAACATTCTGTGCAATGAATATAATGGCACAGAATGTGAACCGCCAAAGGCTCGATGCCTATAAAATTGCTTTTTTTACAAAGCGTCTTAATCTTACCTCGCAGGAAGCCGAGAAATTCTGGCCTGTTTACAATGAATTCCAGGATAACAAGAACAAAATACAGCTTGAAAGACAGGAACTTAACAGAAATTTCAATCAGAACGAGCTTAATATGAATGAGCGGGAAATGATCGAAGCAGGTGACAAACTTGTTGGAATGGAGGTCCGGGAGGCAGCCCTTGCACAGGCATTTCATAATAAAATAAAAACAGTCCTGCCACCGGTCAAAGTTCTGAGGCTTTACCAGGCCGAAAACCAGTACAGACTTCAATTGCTGAAAGAATTACAGGAAAGAAGAGAGGTGAGGGTTAATCCGAATATCAGACAGCAATAGTGACTTAGGGACTTAGGGACTTAGGGACTTAGAGACTTAGGGACGTAGAGACTCAGGGACTCAGGGACTCAGGGACTTAGACTTAATATTTTCAGGTATTAGACAATGTAATTACAATGTAATTACGTTATTTTTCAGTTGAAACCAGTGAAACTCCGTGTAACTCCGTGGTTAAAGGATTTCAGAGCTTTGAAGATGATTTAAAAATGATAACATTTCCTCAGCAGTCATCTTCTTCTGTTCCCCCGATGCCATTATCTTCAGTGTAACCAGATTATTCTTAATTTCTTCCTCCCCTGCAATTATAATATACGGGATCTTCCTTGAATCAGCATACGACATTTGCTTCTTCAGCTTGACAGTATCGGGATAAATCTCTGAACTGATTTTTAGTTCTGACAGCTGATCCCGGATCCTGAGTGCAAATCCTATTTCTTCATTCCCGAAATTAAGTATCAGCACCTGTGTTGATTGACTCTCCTGTTCACTGAACAGGTTCAGCTGGGTCATCACATCATAGATCCTGTCGGCTCCGAATGAGACTCCGACTCCTGAAACACCTTCCATACCAAACACCCCCGTGAGGTTATCATACCTGCCCCCTCCGCAGATGCTTCCGATGCTCGCATCCTTTGACTTGACCTCAATAATGGCTCCTGTATAGTAATTGAGTCCACGTGCAAGGGTGAGGTCCAGCTCTGTTTCTGCTGAAAGCTGTTTACTGTTGATATAAGAAAAGAGTGTCCGGAGTTCTTCAATACCCTTTTTGCCAGTCTCCGATGCGGCAAGAATCTTCTCAAGTCCCGCCAGTTTTTCGACAGTTGTGCCTTTCAGCTCAATTATCGGCTGAAGCCGGGTGATGGCTTCCGATGCTATCCCTTTGCCCACAAGCTCTTCATTAACTGCCTCAATGCCAATCTTTTCAAGCTTATCGATTGCAACCGTGATATCTGTTATTCTTGCAGATTCATTTATGATTTCAGCAATTCCCGATAATATCTTTCTGTTGTTGATCTTAATGACGATGGCAATTTTCAGCTGGTTGAAAATCTCGTCAATTATCCTGATAAGTTCATACTCATTAAGCAATGAGTCACTGCCGATAACATCAACATCGCACTGAAAAAACTCGCGGTATCTGCCTTTCTGGGGACGGTCGGCCCGCCAAACAGGCTGGATCTGGTATCTTTTAAAAGGGAAAATGATCTCCTCCCGATGCTGAACCACATATCTGGCGAAGGGTACTGTAAGGTCATACCTTAATCCCCGTTCGCAAATTAATGATGATAACTTAGCAGTCTCTCTGTCAACTAAATCCTTATCATTTACAGTTGAAAGAAAGTCACCTGAATTAAGGATCCTGAAAAGCAGTTTATCACCCTCTTCCCCGTATTTCCCGAGCAGAGTTGACAGGTTTTCCATGGCAGGGGTTTCAATCGGCTGATAACCATAAAACCTGAAAACTTTTTTGATTGTATCAAAGATGAAATCCCTTTTCATCATCTCTTCAGGCGAGAAATCACGGGTTCCTTTTGGTATGGAAGGCTTCATTTACTTATAAAAAGATAAAAGACAAAAGTAAAAAGATAAAAGTAAAAAGAAATAAGGCGAAAGCAATCTTTGTTATGCTGTTATGTCGAAGTTAAACGTAGACCCCGACCGAAGCGTCGGGGCAGTTATG
>DAIUKI010000459.1:0-2684 GCA_036848255.1 Bacteroidales bacterium
TTTATATTTTATCGATATAATCTTAGAATTTCTTCTCCCTGATTCGTGCCTTTTTACCGGTAAGGTCACGGAGGTAGAATATCTTTGCCCTGCGTACTTTTCCGTGCTTGTTAACCTCAATTTTGTCAATAAACGGTGACACTATCGGGAAGATCCTTTCAACGCCGATATTCCCTGACATTTTCCTTACGGTGAAAGTTTCGGTATGACCGACACCATTTCTTTGTATTACGACGCCCCGGAACTGCTGAATCCTCTCCTTGTTCCCTTCTTTTATCTTGTAATGAACAGTAACTGTATCCCCGGCAATAAATTTCGGAAACTCACTCTTTATTGCAAATTCCTTATAAACAACATCCATTAAATTCATTTCACAAACAATTTTGTTTACTAAATACGATCCTTTAAATCAGGGGGCGAAGATACTATAATATTTTAAATCCACCAATTGCAGTATTAAATATTTTACAGAATTTAGCGATGACCGGAAGCCTAATGTGCCGAGCCTGCAGGAACCAGGAGTTTGCTTCCGGTATCCTGGATCACCGATTTCTTCCATTTTTCATCATATCCTGGCTGAGCAGGGGATGCAGGGTAACCATCTTTACTAATGACAAAATTACCGTCCTTTTCATTTTTAATATTGCCGTCAATATATTTGACGAGAAGATATTCACTGAGCTTCTTCCACTTTTCAAAGGTGTTCTGTGCTGTTGCGACAGAATATTTTGTAATATATTCGCGTGCCTTCCAGACATCATTTTCCCAGAGCTTCTTTGCGGCCTCATCTATTGTTGAGGAGGTCTCAGCGACATATTTTGTCTCCAGCTCTTTCTGGAGCCTGACGGCATCGGCGCTCATCATGTCGTATCGTGAATAGCACTGGTTGGCAACCTGGTTGAATAACCAGAACGCTGAAGTAGGAGAGTAGGTGACCATGGTTCCGTTACCGACTTTGAAACATTCGGGTATTTCGGTAATACCGCAATAGATTGGATTGAAAACCGTGGTAGCTGCATCATCGACACCGAACCAGAAAATTCCGCCAATCGGATCAGGAAGCCAGCTTCTGGATTCGGCCACAAACACAAATCCGGTTTGCTGTGTGGCTGTTGCTCTTTCGTTGCAGTATGAAGGAGCATTCGGATCTCCGGCCACTTTCCATGTAAGCGGACGCCATCGGTAGGGAGAGCCGAACGGACCTGCCCCGATATCTTTTCTCATATCGAATTCGGTTCCTTCAAGATGATCGCGCATAAAGTTCATAAGATCGTTGCTGGAAATCTTGCGACCAGGTCGTACCCAAAGCGGCATACGTTTCGAGATCTCATGTCCGGCAGCATAATTCTTATACTGTTCCATTTCATCATTGACGGACCTGAAAAAAGCCCACACCCGCATTTCGCAAAACCTGGCACCTTCGAAAGTTACCGGATTAAAAGTATCGGAAAAGCTGAACTGCTGGTCAGCACCGGTGTAAAGATTTTTGGTTCTTGCAAATTCGATTACATCATAAGCATAAACGCAATCAACAGAAGGATCAGATATGCGCCTCAGGTCTTTTGATGTGATGGCATTGCTTGTTTTCTTGCCAGTGGCCAGCGGGAAAGTCTGAATCCTGGCCTGATTGGCGTGTGCGCTTATAAATCCATCGGGAATAAGACGTGCAACCCATACGGCACCCTTGTTACCCTTGCCTTTTCCAATTATTTCAAAGATCCATGCTTCATTCGCATCAGCTATTGAGAATGATTCACCTGAGCTTGCATACCCATATTCGGAAACCAGTTCCGACATCACCTTAATTGCTTCCCTTGCATTTTTAGCTCTTTGTAGAGTGATGTAGATAAGACTCCCGTAGTCGACGATTCCATCCGGATCGACGAGTCCGTCAATACCGCCATAGGTTGTTTCACCAATTGAGAGCTGATGCTCATTCATATTTCCGACCACCGAATAAGTGTGACGCACCTGTTTGATCTTTCCCAGGTATTTACCTGTATCCCATTCATATACATCAAGCCAGGCGCCTTCAGGATAATCCCGTGAGGGCCAATAGTACAACTCCCCATAAAGAACATGAGAATCGGCTGAATAGGTAATCATTACCGAACCGGTCGTTGATGCTCCCTTTGTCACGATAAAATTTGTGCAAGCCATAGTGTTTTGTACCTGAAAAAGGCCGGCAATGGCCAATGCGAAGAGTGCTGTAAATAGTCTTTTCATAAAATATGGAATTTTTTAGTTATTGCCTGACTGATTTTAATTCGGAATTGCAAAGGTAACAAGACACATAAAATTTCAAAGTGATATCAGATCATTTTGAGTACTTCGACTACTTTTTTTATCCTTTCCGGATCAGCCACCTTACGGGAAAATTCCGGAACGCCTTTAATGCCTCCCATATTGATTCCCTGCCGTCTGAAGACCATCTCACTTTCTATGACTTTCCTTCCCGTAAGATGGATCTCCCTGGCTTTTGTGGCCGTTATTATCATCGCAGCATTTGTTTCATCAATCCCGCCACCGGGCATGATAATGATTCTGTCGCCAGCCTGGATCACAAGCTGTCTTATCAGTTCAATCCCATCCTGTGCCTTGTTCCTTAAGCCCGATGTAAGCAGCCGCGAAGCGCCAGTAGCTATAACATCTTCCAATCCCTGAACAGGATCACCGCACATATC
>DAIUKI010000460.1:0-2677 GCA_036848255.1 Bacteroidales bacterium
TTATGGAAATACGAATTTTCTGATTAGGTTTGTATATAGAAAAACATCTTTGATGAAGACCTCCCTTAGGAATATCCTTATCTTTCTCGGAATTCTGCTCTTTCTGGCTCTGTTGTGGTACTTCAGAAATATTGTTGTTTATATCCTGGTCTCCGGTATTCTTTCTATTATGGGCAGGCCGCTGGTGGACCTCTTTTGCCTTATCAGGATCGGGAAATTGAAATTTCCCCGTGTACTGGGCGCCTTGCTGACACTTATGATCTTATGGGGATTGATTATCCTATTCCTGTGGATATTTATCCCTCTGGTTACAAGACAGGTCAATTATTTATCGACGATCGACAGTTCGAGAATCGTCCAGATTGTCGAGGGTCCGATCAACAAGATTGAAGAGTTCATTGGCTCCATTAATCCAAACATCTCCGGTCAGCTTTCGCTTAAGGATTATATTACCTCAAAAATATCGGGAGTTCTGAATATTGAGATGATTCAGAATTTTCTTGGATCGTTGGCAGGGCTTCTTGGGAATGTTATCGTTGCTGTATTTTCAATATCTTTTATAACCTTCTTTTTCCTTAAGGACCAGCATCTGTTTTATGAATCAATACTGATGTGGATCCCCGACAAATATGTCGACAATGTAACAAGAGCCCTTAATTCAGTAAAAAACCTTCTGACAAGGTACCTCATCGGGATTGTAATTCAGAGCACATGCATCATGATCTTGATCACCCTGGGGATGACTATAATCGGGATAGACTTTCAGCAGGCGCTTGTCATGGGACTTATTGTTGGAATACTCAATGTGATTCCATACGTAGGTCCATGGTTCGGCTTTTTTATTGTTATGATAATGGGAATTGCATCACATATGAGCATGGATTTTACTGTTGTTGTGGTTCCGCTTATAATGTACATGATAATTGTGGTGGCTCTTACTCAGTTGATTGATAATGTTGTTTTCCAGCCGGTCATCTTTTCCAATAGTGTCAGGGCACATCCGCTCGAAATTTTCATTGTGGTTCTTGCGGCCGGTTATGCGGCCGGCATTCCCGGCATGCTTCTGGGTATTCCGGCATACACTGTTCTGCGGGTATTTGCAAGGGAGTTCTTTTACGGATTCAAGGCAATAAAGAAAATAACTTCAAGCCTGTCGGATGAGATCCTGGATCCGGGCGAACAGGCTTCTGATTCAGCTGACAGGGTCGAAAGCCGGGCAGAAGTGATAAAAAGAAGGAACAGGAAAAGAATTAAACCTGAACAAAACAGGGAATGAATTCAGTAGTAAATGCAATTAACAAGTTTATTCGTTTTTACCACGACGGCTTCAGCAGTATGTCGTGGTGGGGGAAACGAGTATGGATAATAATCCTGATAAAACTGTTTGTCATCTTCATCATCCTGAAGCTATTCTTCTTCAGGGATTTCCTTCAGAATAAGTACAGCTCCGATGAGCAAAAAAGTGAATATGTAAGGGATCAGTTAATAAATTCCAACTAATACTATGTTTGAGAACGTCGATTTAGCACTTGTAAATTGGTCGCGGGCACAGTTTGCCCTGACAGCCATTTACCACTGGCTTTTTGTCCCTCTGACGCTCGGTCTCTCCTTTATCATTGCAATAATGGAGACGATTTATGTCAGGACCGGGAATGAGGCATGGAAGCGTATAACAAGATTCTGGATGACTCTTTTCGGGATCAACTTTGCGATCGGAGTGGCAACCGGGATCATCCTCGAATTCGAGTTTGGGACCAACTGGTCAAATTATTCATGGTTTGTCGGGGATATTTTCGGAGCGCCGCTTGCAATCGAGGGTATTCTTGCATTTTTCCTCGAATCGACATTTGTCGCTGTAATGTTCTTCGGGTGGGACAAAGTCAGCAAAAGGTCCCATCTTGCATCAACATGGCTTGTGGCAGTGGGAGCTAACCTTTCTGCCTTATGGATACTTGTTGCAAACGGGTGGATGCAGAATCCCACTGGCATGGTCTTCAATCCTGATACCGCCAGGAATGAAATGGTCAGCTTCTGGGAAGTCCTCTTCAATGAGGTTGCCGTGAGCAAATTCCTCCATACCATTTCTTCCGGATTTCTGGTGGGATCCATGTTCGTAATGGGAATCAGTGCCTGGTACCTTTTACGGAAACGTGAATATTTCCTGGCAAAAAGGAGTATCCTTGTTTCTGCTCTTTTCGGCCTTTTATCCTCTTTTCTGGTGGCCTATACAGGCGACACTTCAGCAAGAACGATTGCAAAGGTTCAGCCGGTGAAGTTTGCGGCTTTCGAGGCTCTTTACGAAGGAAAGCAGCAGGCCGGGCTTATTGCGGCAGGTATACTCAAGGATTCGGGAAAGAAAATCGGTGATAAGGTAGTAAGTGATTTTGCCTTCAGGATTGAGATACCGGGATTTCTTTCGGTAATGGCCGGTGGCGACAGGGATGCGTTTGTCCCCGGCATATACGATCTTGTAAACGGAAACAGCTCGCAGGGGTTGATGTCAGTTGCAGAAAAAATAGAAAGAGGGAAGAAAGCACGGGATCTTCTGGTTGATTTCAAGGAATCAAAAAGGAATAACGATACGCAGAAAGCTGAGAGCATTGAAGCAACATTCCGCGATAAAAAATTCAATGATGATCATTTCAGGTATTTTGGTTATGCATCACTGGAAAAACCT
>DAIUKI010000461.1:0-2671 GCA_036848255.1 Bacteroidales bacterium
AAGGACCGGATAAAAGATGGAGCAGGCTGATTGATGAAAATATCACCTGGGGCATTTCCGTATCTCTGCTCAAGTCTGTTCAGGTAATCAGGTCCGTTCATCCCAATCCCATTGATTACTCTTGGAATGACCAATGAGGCTCTTTTGAAGAGTTTGTCGCGGTTCAGACTAATTGAATAGAAGCATGTGGATTCTGTTACCCTGGTTATCAAACTTCCTTTATCCCCCCCCCTCTCGATAATCATAAGTTCGGAAACCGTCACCGGGCATTTTTCAATAACCTCGTAATATCCAGTTGTGTCGGACTCTTCAGAACCTGAATCTGTCATGGAATACGACAATAATCCATATTGGGGAATGCTCAACAAATCACCATTAACGCCGCCATATCCTATTTTAACAATCAGATCAAGATTGTATTTCCCTATTTCGCTGATTAAGTCCGGATCACAGTTTTCAGGACCACCTTGTTGTGATGATCTTAATCGGATCATTGGAACATTTTCCACCAGGTCTCCAATATCTTTTCTTTCGGAATAGTCATGGTTTCCAAGAAAAACAAAATGATCGATTTTGTTATGTATCCTGAAAAAGAAGGATCCTTTCATTGATTTCTTTTCATGACCGGTTATTTCATAAGCTGGTATTATAACCAGTGCGATATGTGAGTGCTCCGATTCACGAATACCCCTGACTACATCATATTGCCATGACGGAACTGTGTGCCTATCGATCAAAATCCCTATTTCCAGCTTTCTTCTCAATTTATCCTATGTAAGGTTCCAATCAATTATTTCTCCGGTATGCGCAGACTTGAAAGAAGCTCGTAGTAATGCTCAAGCAATTCTTTTTCCGAGAACTCCCTTGCTATTTTTATCCGGCTGTTATTGCCAAATTCCTTTCTTATCTCTTCGAAATTTATCAGGTATTCGAGTTTTTCGACAATCAAACTGATATCTTTGCAGGGGACAATATACCCGTTATATCCATCCTCAATCAGGTACCTGTTGTCTCCTACATCAGTTCCTATTACAGGCAGACCCAAACTCATTGCTTCCATGACCGAGTTTGAGAGTCCCTCGAAAAGGGATGTACTAAGGTAAATGTCACATGATTTAAGTATATCATGAATATTGGGTGGATTTATAAGTATAGTGACTTCCTTTTCCAGGTCAAGAAGACTTATCAATGATCTGATCCTGCTCTCCAGCGGACCATAACCAACTAAGAGGTATTTCAGCTTCTTACCCCTGTTCCTCTCAACTGCCTGCTTAAAGGAATACAAGGCTGTAACAAAATCTTTTGGCTCAACAAATCGTGAAACTGAGACGATGACAACTTCCTTTGATGGATTCTCGCTGGTGTAAACAGGATGAGCATTGATTGTATTATGAATCACAAATATCTTCCCGGAATTAAACCCTCTCTTTTCAAATTTGCTCTTTGCAGAGTAATTATTGAAAACTGTTGCATCATTAAGATAGTTGTGTGCCAGTTTCTCAAAGAAGAATTTGTAAAAAGGAAGTTTTTCTGTTCTTATTCCCCCTATGGAAACAAGATTTTTGATGAACAACTTGCTCAGACCCGAAATAATATTAGCCAGAGTTAAGTATGAAAGAACAACAGATGCCTTTTGATTTCTTGCCACATTAAGGAACTTCCTGAATTTCCTGAAAGAATTTCCTTCCAGTCCCACATACCTGATTGAATTGTCCTTAATAAATTTCGAGTTTCTTGGATCAATGATATTACCGCACCAATTAATAAGGAGTACATCTTCGCCTTTCTCTGCCAACAGTTTTGCCAGAACCAGGGCCTGTTTCTCAGCTCCTCCAATTGCAAGCGTCTTGCAGAATATTATAATGTTTTTCATTATTATTTCCCGGAAATTTTCGCTGGCAGAATGATAATTACAGTTTTCAAACCGTCCTTTCAACGAATTGCATCATTAAGGGGACGATCTTTCTAAAGTTCAGCAATTCGTCAGCCCTCTGATATCCATTTTCAGCTATTTTCTTTCCTTCTTGCTTATTGTTAAGTATCCATTCCAGATTGTCGGCAATTGACTGCGGATTTCCGGCAACAGCAAAAACTATTTCGTTTCTGTCGCTAAAATAGGTGCCTGCATCCCCGATTTTTGTAGACAGGATAATCTTGCCACAGGCAAAGTATTCCCCCAGCTTAGTCGGAAATCCTGCAAGGGTCTGAACAATATTAGGGCGTGTTAATGCAAGTATTATACATTTATTAAGCCAGTTTTTAACTTCCTCCAGTGAAACAAGACCTGTAAATGTAACAGCCTCCTCAATGCCCATATTCCTGCAGAAGGAGATCAGGGAAGGAACTATTGATTTCTCATTTACAACATCTCCTACAATAATTGCATTTATTTCAAGATTTCTCTTTCTTAAAATACTTATTGCCGTCAGAAGATCCTCGATCCCGTCTTTTTTATAAGGAGTACCGCTGTATCCTATTGTGTAAATGGCATCATTTTCATCGGATTTCCAAAAATCAAAGTCCGTCAGATTAGGCTGTACAAGTATCCTGCCTTCCGGGTAATTCTTCTCGATGTATCTTGATTTGATGAAACTGCTGAAGACTATCAGCCGGTCAGAGAGCCTGTTAATATAATGGAAATTAACAGAAAGCCATACCATCTTAGTTTTTG
>DAIUKI010000462.1:0-2660 GCA_036848255.1 Bacteroidales bacterium
TACAATTTTGAGTTTATGTCCCGGGTTCACGGAGAAATTATGGAAAGATATGAACCCGATGGTATATTTTCCAACCGGTGGGCCGGTCATGGTATTTGTTATTGCGAGCATTGCAGGAGTAATTTCAGGTCTTTTTCAGGTTTCGACCTGCCTCTGTCAGCCGACAGGTTCGATCCGGTATGGCAGAAGTATAATGAATGGAATACAAGCCGTTTAAGGGAACTCTGGATATTATGGGATAATATCATCAGAAAGCAAAAATCTTCCTCCCGATTTATTCCAAATGGTTTCCCGGATAAAGTTATTACTGGAGAACTCTCTGATATTGTATTTACGGATCACCAGGCAAGAAGCGGAGTAATTCCTCCCTGGTCGAATGGGAAAGTTGCAAAAGAACTGCGCGCTTCAATTGGCATGAAGCCGTTGGGAGGTATCTTCAGTGTTGGATTTGAAGAGCAGTACCGGTGGAAAGATTCAGTTCAAAGCGAAGCAGAGATCCGTGTTTGGGTGGCTGAATGTGTTGCAAACGGCATGCGTCCCTGGTTTACTAAATTCTCAGGAGTTCTTTATGACAGACGATGGCTCAATACTGTTGAGAAAATATATCAGATTCTCTGGAGAAATGAAAGTTATCTCAGGAATGTATCTCCGGCTGCACGGGTTGGTATGGTGTTCTCTGAACAGTTTCCAAATTATGGGAATAAGTCCTGGCAGCAGAGAAATGGCGATCATGGATCAGGGATGTATCATGCCCTTCTTGAAAACCGGATCCCATTTGAAATGGTCAATTCAAGACTTCTTGATAAGGAGCACCTGAAATCTTTCAGACTGCTGGTTCTGCCAAATATTTCCATACTGTCGGATAAGCAATGTGACGAACTTAAGAAGTTTGCAGAAGATGGCGGCAGCATAGTAGCCACATTCGAGACCTCACTTTATGATGAAAAGGGAAGCCAAAGGAAAGATTTCGGATTATCGGGCCTTTTTGGCGTTTCGTTTGATCAGGGTGTGGAAGGGCCCATGCAGAACAGCTATCTGCGCCTCAGGAAAGATCCATCCGCTGACAGTTTTCATCCGGTGCTCAGGGATCTCGAAGATGCTTTCCGTATCATTAATGCAATTTACAGGGTAAAAGTGGTCCCAAAGGCAGAATTCCCGCAACCTGTTACTCTTATTCCGTCATATCCCGATCTTCCCATGGAAGATGTATATCCACGTAACCCGGAAACGGATATCCGGGAGTTATATCTAAGAGAATATGGCAAAGGACGTATTGCTTACTTTCCGGGCGATATTGACCGTACATTCTGGCAGGTTATGTCGGCTGATCATGGCAGGCTTATCCGCAATACAATACTATGGGCACTTAATGAAGAGCCCGTAGTCGATGTCACCGGTCCGGGCGTGATTGATGTTACAGTCTGGAATCAGGAGAAATCTGTAACGGTACATCTTGTGAACCTGACCAATCCGATGATGATGAAAGGTCCTTTCCGGGAGCTGATCCCGGTCAATGCAGAGGTCAGCATAAGAATACCGGAAAATAAAGAAGTTAAAGGAGTGAAGCTTCTTGTCACAGACCAGAAACCACAATTCATCAATAAGGAAGGCAGGATCTTTTTATCTGTGCCCCGGATCTTTGATCACGAAATAATCGCTCTCGACCTTTAATTCATTTTATACATTTCACTTCCTGCCAGGAGGAAGCATCCCAACCCGAAATCCTCGAAATTAGGGACCGTATCATAACCCACCGGCTGACTATCCTTCGGCTCCTTTCCGGTACCCTGAACATATCCGAGAAAACCATCCGCATGAAGAGCCTCAGTCACAAGACCGTTCCAGGCTTTATTTACCACCGGAAGATATTTCTTTCTGCTTATCAGTCCTTTATTGATGCACCATGCCATACTGTAAGTAAACATTGCTGTCCCTGTTAACTCTTTTCCACCGAAATTTGAAGGATCATGAAGGCTTACATTCCAGAATCCATCCTCCCTCTGAACCTTAGCCAGAGCCCTGTACATCTGCCTGAGTGTTTTCAGGTATTCCTTCCGGTAGGGAGACTCTTCAGGAAGGAACTCCAGTGTTCTGACAAGAGCGGCTGTAACCCAGCCGTTACCTCTCGACCAGTAACATCCTTTGCCGTTTGGCTCCGCATAAGGCGGGTCAAAATCCTTGTCGCGCCACCATAAATGATCTTTGGCGCTGTACAATCCTCCCGTTCCGTGCTTATGCTTTGTGAAAAGATACATCTCATGCGCCCTTTCAAAGTAACTGTTATCCTTGTAAATATAACCCAGTCTGGCAAACACCGGCATCGACATGTGAATTGCATCTATCCAGCTCCAGTCATCAATCTTATCTGTTGCCATCATACTGTCGATACATGCCTTAATGTCCTTTATTCTCTCCTCTTTTGAAGGATCCATCAGGTAAAGGTCGATATATGTCTGGCCGCAGCACTGGTCATCTCCATTCCGGGTTGTAATTCCATTCCGTAAACCCCATTTATGGAATTCCCCCCAGCTTGCAGCATATTTCAGGTATGCCGGATCGGGATTAAGCTTATAAAGGGCCATCAGCCCCTCATAATATGTGCCGCGGGTCCATATATTGCTGGGGCGCTCCCGCTCGGTTATTATGGTCTTGCCAACATC
>DAIUKI010000463.1:0-2660 GCA_036848255.1 Bacteroidales bacterium
AAACTTCCTGGAAAAGTCCTGCACAGCTAATCGAATTGCTGGCCGAATCGGTAAGTAAGGGAGGCAACCTTTTATTGAATGTAGGACCGACCGCGAGAGGGTCCTTTGATGAGAGAGCCCGTGAAAGACTAACCGCAATGGGAGAATGGATGAAGTACAATAACCGCGCAGTTTATAACTGCACAGAAGCTCCTGCCGGATTTATTGCTCCGGCCAATACTCTCTTAACTTATAATCCTGCTGCCAGGAGACTTTATGTTCATTTGCTGGCTTACCCAATGGGATCAGTGACACTAGAGAACATGGCTGATAAAGTTAAATATGTTCAGTTTCTTCATGATGCCTCAGAGGTACGGTTCAGCACAGGAAGCAATGAGACAAAAAACAATATTAACCTGCAGCTGCCGGTACTGAAACCGCCAGTGGAAATTCCGGTGCTGGAGGTATATTTGAAGTGATTTTAATCAGGCACCGATTGCAAATCGGCGCCAGCGTACCGGGAATCGGGGGGTTGGGGGTTCTATATACTTACCGTATCATACACAACCACCCTTTCCCAGAGTTCTTCACAATCTTCGATGAACTTGAGGTGGGTGGGGTGTGTCTGGTATATATCCTGGTCCGCCTTGTTCTTGAAAATTGTAAGCAGTGAATATGAATAAGTAGTATCAATAACACCCCTGTCGGTCGGGGCCGGTACTCCCAGATGAGAATCAACTATGGTCTCAACTGTTAAAAGCTTGTTCAATGCTTTCTCAAATTTGTCCCTGACTTCCGGAGTCACAGGCTCTTTAAGCCAGAAAAAAACATGATGGACGAATGAGCTACCTAGGGTTCCCTGTTCACTTCCTGAACATGATGCCGCAGTTATAAGACCCGCTCCCGCAATACCCATAGCCGTGTTTCCAAGGAAATCTCTTCTGTTGTATTGTTTTTTCATAATGATCTGATATTATAGTTCAACGACAAGGACAGTATCTGTTTCATCAAGAATTTCTTCAGGCAACGAAACTGCTATCCCGAAGGCATCCTGCCTGAATTTCATTTTTGTTCCCGATTTGTAGAGGATGATGCTTTTTACCTTTTTGCCAAAATCAGGGATAAGCAGGTTGTTGTCTTCCGGGGTTAAAATATGGACATACACCTTGTTTGCCTTCTGTGTTGTCACTCCCCAGCTCCTGGGGCTGACAGGGCCGCCCCTGGTTCCGTAAATTGTCTCACCGTATTTTTCAATCCAGGCGCCGACCTCTTTAAGTGTATTGACAAATTCAGGCTGGATCTTCCCATTAGGCATCGGTCCCACATTGAGAAGGAAGTTGGAATTGTAGCCTGAGGCCTTTACCAGATACTGGATCAGGCTTTTTGCTGATTTGTAATTTTTATCCTGAAGGTTGAAACCCCATGAATTATTCATTGTTTCACAAGTTTCAAACGGAAGTTCCCCGATTTTCTGTTCCGGGTTGAATCCGGTGGTCATTTGTCCGGGAAGGTCCTTTTCGAACATCTGGAAGTCCTCGCCGGCAAATGTGGCCAGATGATGATTATTTCCTATCATGCATGCCGGCTGAAGGCTGTGTATAAGCCTGTAAGTCTTTTCAAGCCTCCAGTCTGAATCCTTTTTATCCCAGTGCCCGTCGAACCAGATTCCTCCGATTTCACCGTAATTTGTAAGGAGCTCGGTAAGCTGGCCATCCATATAATCGAGGTATTTGTACCACTCTCCTTTATCCGGGCGTCCAGCCGTCTGGCCAGTGTTTCCCCTTGGGAAATAATTTTCCTGGAACCAGTCGAGATGTGAATGGTAGAAAAAGAGTTTTATGCCCTGGTTCCTGCACTCCTCTGCAAGCATCTTAAGCACATCCTTACCGTATGGGGTACGGTCAACGATATCCCAGTCGCTAAGCTTTGAATCCCACATGGCAAAACCGTCGTGATGTTTACTGGTTATCGTGATATACTTCATTCCTGCAGCTTTTGCCAGTGAAACCCATTCTTTCGGGTCATAACTGATCGGATTGAAGAAGGCAGGGAGTTTCTGATAGGTTTGCTTGTCGATCCGCTGGGTATTCATTACCCACTCGCCGTCACCAAGGACACTGTAAACACCCCAGTGGATGAACATTCCGAATTTAGAATCCTGGAACCACTGGCGGGCCTGAAGGTTTTCGGGGCTTGGGGTATAGACTGTCTGAGCATTTGTGCTGATTGCACAAAAAAATAATAATGGGAAAAATAGTTTTCGGATCATAATGATTTGGTTGTTAAAAGATTTATGAAAAACTTACACAGAGACACACAGAGAAACCCAGAGCGACACAGAGACTTAATATGTTTTTACTCTGTGGATCTCAGTTTCTTCTCTGTGGATCTCAGTGTAACTAAAAGATCCATTATTGTTTTGTTTTGAACGTTTCAGTTACCAGCACGGGCCATTTGAGATCGAGGTCCTCAAGAGTCTTAAGAACAACTCCGGCTATTGCATAAAGTTTTTGCCAGTTTTTGTCCGATGGAACAATATGCCATGGAATTGTATCGCAGTTATTCAGTATTTTTTCATATACCTCCATGTACTGATCCCATTTTTCACGGGTTTCCCAGTCTCCATCCTTATGCTTCCAGTGTTTCTCCTTAAGTTCAACCCTCTCCATAAGCCTTTCTTT
>DAIUKI010000464.1:0-2660 GCA_036848255.1 Bacteroidales bacterium
GATATGGCTCCGGTGGAAAGAAGAGTTGAGTCCTGCGGATGACTGGGGAACACCTGAACACCTGCAGAATATCCGGAAAAATGAAACATACTGGAAGGACTTCCCCGATATAGAACACCATTATGGTACAACAAATGTCCTGGCTATCGACATTAACGGAGACATAGCCGGATGCACCACAACAAGCGGGATGAGTTTCAAGCTCAATGGTCGGGTAGGTGATTCACCGATCATAGGCGCAGGCCTTTATGTCGACAATGAGGTGGGTGCTGCCGGCGCCACCGGACGCGGTGAAGATGTTATTAAATCGTGCGCATCTTACTACATGATACTTAAGATGAAGGAGGGGCTCTCCCCGCAGAAAGCTTGTGAAGAGGCACTTTCAATGATAATTGACAGGTACAGGAATGTGAATCCCGGATTCTATCCCAGCGAGAAGTTTGTTGCCATAAACAAATATGGTGAGCTTGGTTGTGCAACAATGACAGGAAGCAGGAATCCACAGATATCGGTTAGGACTGAAAAGGGATTCAGCTTGCATGATGGCATCGTTGCCTATCCTGGAAAACCTTAAATCTGAATTTTCGTAACTTTTTGAAGAACAGGTAATTTTTTGTACATTTGAACGTTTATTATTATTGGAATCATCTGATTATATAAGCATTACAGAATTCATGCAAACATTTTCAAGATGAGTTCTGTAAAAAAATGGAAGATATGAAAAGAGCTGTGTATATTTTCTTCTTACTTCTTGCTTCATGCGCCTCCACAAAACAATCGGGCGTTCAGGAAGACTCTCTTATTCTGACACGAAAATATGTGGGCAACTTTGTTGAATACAGACAGCATGTTCCTGAAAAATTCGGTGAACCATATCTTATCTGGATCAAAACGACAATGGACAGCACTTATGGGAAAATATCCGCCTTCTCCGAGAGATGTGATTTCAAGCAGGGTGACAGGCTGTATATCAAAAGAATTCAGCTTTCGCCGGGTCCGGTTTCTACATACTGGGAGTATCAGATCGAATCGGATGACAACTCTGTCAGTTACAAGCTCAGCGAGTACCAGCACGACAGGAAAAACCTGATCAGGAACTGGTTCTGATCCTATAAAATTTCTTATCAATTATTAGGCTGATTACCTCAAATTCTTCACGATCCGGCCGTTTCCTCGGGCTTGAAAGGGTTGGGACAGCTCCTTAAAACCGCTCCTTCACTATGAATACCGACAACCTAATAAGTTGGGGTAGACAGGTAACTCATTTAAAATCTGCAATTTCCCCAAAGATGTCTGATCTGCGGTCCTTGCGCCAAACACCCTTCCATATCCCCCTGCCGGCATTACCAATCCAGTCCCATGGCGGATTGAAATTAAGGTCAATATCGGTAGTAATCAGAGTGCCCTGAGTTCCGCTTTCCTGAAGAATCTCACCTGCCGGATTAACAATCAGACTATGTCCGTCAAAGATTGAGGTAACGAAATAGACTCCGTTGTCCATAGCACGGCTCTGTGCGGTTATCTTCCAGGATTCTGTACCTCTGACGTCCCCCCAAATGGGACAGAATAGTATCTCAGCACCTTTCAGGGTGAGTATCCTTGAAATTTCAGGGAAAACACTATCCCAGCATATCAGAATGCCAATAGTCCCAAAGTCTGTTTCAAAAACCGGAAGTGAATCTCCGGGTACCGCCCCCTGTTCAGATTCGGAATCAGGCAGCTGAACTTTTTTATATACTGCCTGTATCTTCCCATTCCTGTCATAAAGAACTGCAATATTATAAAGTGTGTCGCCTGTCCAGTTGTAAAGACCCGAAACTATGTACATTCCATATTGTTTTGCCTTCGAGGCCATCATAACCGAGGCACTTCCTTCAATTGTATTTGCTTCAACCTTTGTCATTCCCAATCCTGTATTGCATGTGGGCCATCCCTCCGGAAGACATACAATCCGGCAGCCTGATTCACCGGCCTGATCAAGCAATTTGCTCATCAGGATTACATTATCTCCAACAGTCGGTCCGGGTGGACGGAAATGCACGGTACCTATCTTTATATTTCTTGGTGGATCATCGGGGCAGCTTTCAAGCGAAATGTCATCCCACCATACAGTCCCGGTGCTCCAGCGGAATTCAAGCGACACCTCTGCTGTGGTCGCATTTTCAGTAGCTTTTATTTTATCAGATGCACAAAACCAGCCGTTATTTTCTTCTGCAACATGATAAATGTAATTGTAACCAAGCTGATTGCTGCCTTTGAGCCATTTTATCCTGATGAGCATGCTTTTATCTATTGATCTGACACCCTCAGTCCTGAATCTGGCAGTGAAAAGGTAGGTCTGCCCCCCGGTTATTGCAACTGTTTGTGTAGCTCTGCCATGACATTTTGGATTCAGACTCATCATTCTGAGGGCGTAGCTTCCTTCATAACTTATTTTATTGTCAATACGTGTGGCCGGCTCCATTGAGGATATCGGACCCTTAATCAGCCAGCCCGTGGGAGCTGAAGAAGAAGCTTCAAAGCCGGGATTCATAATAAGATTAGAAGGTCCGGGAGCAGATGGGAACAACAATGAAGTCAGACCAAACAGCAACAATGTAAATACTATTGAATTTTTCATTTTACTTGCTCATGAGTTAAAAACATGTAATTCTTTTTGG
>DAIUKI010000465.1:0-2650 GCA_036848255.1 Bacteroidales bacterium
CCTGATGTAAAGGGTTATGATTTCAGTTATCAGGAGATCTGGCACACGGAAAATGACCTTTACACCAAAAGTATCCCTGAATACCAGGAACACACCTCTGTTGTCACAGCAGTGGTGGTTTATGGTCTTGCTAACCTCGACCACCTGCTTTCAAGAACCGGATTATATCTGGATGAAGGAAAGAAATAGGGAAATAAAGAAATAAGGGAATAAGAAGTAAAGAAATATTAAGACAGAAAAGCTGATTAATAAGAATACGATGAGCATAAAAGATCTGGTTTATAAAACACGATCGTGCAGACGGTTTGAGGAGTCGCATCATATTGAACTGAAAACCCTCGAAGGACTGATCGATCTTGCACGTATGTCAGCATCAGCGGCAAACAGGCAGCCTCTGAAATATCTCCTTTACAATACTACCGATTCTTGTGAAAGGATATTCCCGTCCATTGCCTGGGCCGGATACCTTAAAGAGTGGCCCGGCCCCGGAAATGGGGAAAGACCATCGGCATATATTATCATACTGGGGGATAAATCCATCACTGAGACATTCAGCGTCGACCACGGGATTGCGGCGCAGAGCATTATGCTGGGTGCCACCGAGGCAGGGCTTGGCGGATGCATGATCGCATCAATTAAAAGGGATGCACTGAGGGATGAACTAAAAATCCCTGAAAGGTTTGAAATTCTCCTGATTCTGGCTCTGGGGAAGCCAGTGGAAAAAATCATTGTCGATGATATAAAAGACAATGATATCAAATACTGGAGGGACGAAATACAAACTCACTATGTTCCAAAACGGCGTCTTGACGAAGTGATATTAAAGCTTTAACTCAGTCAGTTCAGTGAAAAAAGCCTGTATTGTATTATTTATGACCCTGATTTGCAATACATTCGGGTATGGCCAATCAGTTAAAACCCAGGAAAATAAAATCATTTTCAGCGGGATTGTCAGGGATGCGGCCACTCTTTCACCCCTCCCAAATTCTCAGATCAGTATAAACAGATCGTTTGTTGCAGTAAGTGATGAAGAAGGGACTTTTTCCATCGTCGTCAACAGGAGGGATAGTGTGGTTTTCAGCATTCTGGGTTACCGTCCTGCTTATTTTTATGTGAGCGATACCCTTACAGGACGCAATTTTATGGCGGGCGTTTATATGAAAACTGATACTCTCTCAATTGGTGAGGTAATTGTTGTTCCACGGATGCAAAGTCTTAAATATGATATTTTTAAGGCTCCTGCAACCACTCCTGAGATGGAAAATGCGAAATACAATATGGCGATTTCAGCATATCAGGGGAGAATGGGAATTACCCAGCTGGGTGATCCGGCATCCAATTATTCAATCGTTCAACAGAAACGCCTAAGAGATGCATCGGAAAAAGGGACAATACCTTCCGACAGGATGGTCGGCTTAAGTCCGTTTATGCTTATCGGAGCAGTCTATCTTTTAATAAATGGATTACCCGAGAAACCTGCCCCAATGAAGTCAAGTCTTACCAGGCAGGAGCTCGATCAGATCCATAAGAAATACCTCGAGTCGGCAGGGACGAAGAAATGAGCCGTGTGCCGTGTGCCGTGTGCCGTTTACCCCTTGTAGAATATCGCTTTAATAATATGGCTGGCCATTTTCGGGTTCTCCTTAAGGCGCCGCGTGGAATAGCCAAACCACTTTGTTCCGAACGGGACGTAAACTCTCATCCTGTGTCCATCTTTTACAATGCTTTCCCTGAGATTGGGAGTAACACCGTAAAGCATCTGAAATTCATACATGCTTTTTGGAACATTGTATTTCTTAATAAGCTTGTAGGCTCCTTCCACAAGAGGCTTGTCGTGGGTGGCTATCCCTGCATAGATCTTATTCTGTAGCATGTATTCCAGATCTTCGAGGAAGTGCTTGTTAATTTCTTCGTATTTTTTATAGGCAATTTCAGCGGGTTCAATATAAATGCCTTTGCATAATCTGAAATTCAGCGGGTGTTTCTCACTGTTCAGGTCCGATAAACCCACTACGTCATCTAATGTTCTCTTAAGGTATGCCTGTACCACAAGTCCCACGTTCCCCGGAAATTCTTTCTGCAGCCTGCGAAACAGTTCTATTTCCATGTCGGTACAGGAAGAATCTTCCATGTCAATTCTAATGAAGTTATTATAGGCTGATGCCTTTGCCACTATCTCCCTTATGTGTTTATAGCATATCTCCTCGTCGATCAGCAATCCAAAAAATGTTGGCTTGACTGAAAAATTCCCCTCAATACCTGACTTATAGGTGACATCTATCAGGTTCAGGTACTCTTTCTTGTTCTCTTCAGCTTCATCGAGGGTTGTGATAAACTCACCCAGAACATCTAATGTAATATCTATGTTATCCTTTTTCAGCTCTTTTGAAGCCCTGATGGCATCATCAACGGTCTCACCTGAAATATATGATTTGGAAAACAGCCAGATGAATTTCTTAGGAAACCAGGGCAGAATTGCAGCAATGAATCTGTTGAACATTTTACGGGATATTAAAGATTAAATCAATATTGTCAATTACTCAATCAAATGTAACCATTAATCAAGCGATGTAAATAAAGCAGATTTTTAACCCTATTTAAATGACGTTTGTCACATTGTCAGAATGATCTATGGCAGAAAAACAAGCCT
>DAIUKI010000466.1:0-2643 GCA_036848255.1 Bacteroidales bacterium
AATATAAATATTCATTTATTTCCTAATGAAAGAGATAATGCAAAGTTATGGGGGTAACTAATCAGGGGAGTTACACAATTAAATGTAAAAATTACATAATTTACATATAACCAGAATCAGAGAGCTTTATTTGGAGTGAGAACCTCCGGGCTGCCGCGATCACTTTCAGTCTACCATTAAGTCCTTCAATGTTTCTTCAACCGCAAACATGTCATGATTAAATTCACGCTTAAATGTTGCCCAATCGCTTTGGATCTTCTCATAAGCCTCCAACCTTGCCTTCATGTCATTGTTTTGTAGTCCCAGAATAGCAACCTTATTTTTGTAAAGTGGATCAGATTTTTCTCCTGATTTATTCAATTTCAAATTTAATTCAGTAATTCGTTTTTCATTTTCCCTGACTTTCAGTTCTGACTCGCTCCTGAATGTTTTCCATTCCTCAGGGATTGCCGCTGTTTGAGTTGTGATATTTGAATCTTCCTGCGCTGAAGCTAATACAGGGTCCGTAAACACATTTTTAGTCTGGGCAGCTTTTTGCTTTTGGATCGATGATAAATAACCGGTGAAAATTATTCCTGCCATAACAGGTATTGTCAAAACGGCGAAAAGTATAATTTTTTTCATTTTAATGTATTTTAATGGGAATGAATTTTTCATTGCAAAGGTCGCAATGACTTATATGAAGAATGTTATACAATTTTTGAAATCATTTACATCATTCACATACGGCTAAAGCAAGGAGAGACACCAAATCGCATCATAAAATATGTGAATTATGTAAATCTGTCAGCGAATTGTGTAAAGATTCACCGAACTAAAGGAATTAAATTTATACCCTTGCAATAAGTGGATAATAAAAAGAAAAAATAAAACTTTTTTTCAAAACCTTAAGAATTAAATCTTAATCTTAAATAATGGTTGAAGGAATGAATAATGTTTGGGTAATGATATTAGGTTGGATTATAGGTTTTATCATTCTTGTTGTTCTTATTTTGTCATTAATAAAGATTGTGGATCGAAACAAAAATCCAGGACAAACCTTACCGTTAAAAAAGTAGGAGCAGCCATTGAGGTAAATGAAAGCCATTCTGATAATAAATCCCTCTTCCGGGAAAATGAAAAGAAAAATGCCCCCATTATTACGGTGGACTTTAAAAAAATTAGGTAGAAGATTAACCGGATTATTCAAACCAAAGATATCAGAAGATAATATTACGGAAGAAGTAAAAAAGAAATGTGATGAAGCGAAGATAAAACTGGATATAGAATTCACAAAATATCCAAAACATGCTACAGAATTAGCAAGAGCTGCAAAAGACAATTACGATTTTATTATTGCGGCAGGTGGTGATGGAACAATAAATGAGATAATTAATGGTATGGCTAATTCAAAAGCCATCCTGGTAATTATTCCTTTTGGCACTACGAATGTCCTGGCTAGTGAGCTGGGTATACCTGATGATCCAAAGGAGGCAGCAGAATTAATTATAAAAGGCAAAAAGATAGAAATGGATTTAGGGTATGCAAAAACAAGTAATGAGTCCAGATATTTTTCAATGATGTTAGGTGTGGGTCCTTTTGCACAGGTTATTAAAGATATGAATCCCAAATTTAAGGAAAAATGGGGGAGACTTGCATATCCATTTGGGATATTTAAACTACTTATCAGATATAAATGGCACGAGATTCATGTCAAACATAAAGGAATCTCAACGGGATATTTTGTAATCATGGCAAACATTAAATATTATGCAGGGGAATATGAAATAGCTGATAAGGCAAACATAAGAGACGGCTTCCTGGATCTGGTCGTGATAAACAGGAAAAATCCCTGGGACATAATTGTGTTAATCTTCTCCTTTTCAATTGGTAAAATTAACAAGTACTTAAGAAAAGAATATTATCAGACAAAAGAAGCAGATATTTATTCTCATTATAAAATGGATATTCAGGTTGATGGCGAGGTTTTGGGCCTGGCCCCGGTAAATGTTAAAATTATGCCAAAAGCGTTAAATGTAATTGTAGGCTCTCAAAAAGAGTTTTAAACCATTCAGCTCTGAAGAGTATGAGATATATCACCTCCATATTCCTCCTTCTGTTTTTTGCAGGATCTTCTTTAGTCCGGGCGGATGATGATGATGCACAAATAACAATTGTGACAGTTAATGGCTCTTCTTTTTGTGATGGACAACCTATTTCTGTGAGTTATACAATATCAGATTCTGATGAGGAATTTCGCAAAAGTAATATTTTTACTGCCCAACTTAGTAATGCCTCAGGTAGTTTTTCTTCTCCAATTATTATAGGTACTTTAAAATCCAGACGATCTGGTGTTATTAATGCAATCATACCATTTGGTACAGCAAATGGTGAGCATTATAGAATTAGAGTCGTATCGAGTAGTCCGGTTACTACGAGTAAACCTAATGGAACCGATCTTACAATAAATGTTTCACCGTCAGGACCGGTTGCAGAAACTATTACACAACCAACATGTGCTTTATCAACAGGAAGTGTTGTTTTAAATGGTTTGCCGGCAACAGGGACCTGGACATTGACAAGAACTCCAGGAGGAACAACTACCTCAGGAACAGGAACAAGAACAACCATAACAGGACTGGCACCTGGAACCTATACATTCAC
>DAIUKI010000467.1:0-2639 GCA_036848255.1 Bacteroidales bacterium
AATTGAAGAACCCCATATGGTTCCAGCCTTACAAGGAGTTCTGTAATTTCTGTCTTATGTCCGGTTTTTTCAAGCACAATATATTCCGGAGAAACCTCGAGTATCCTGGCGTGATGTTCCCTTACAATATGATCAATGACGTTTCCCGACATTAGACCCTTTGTGGAGATCTTAAAGAGCGCTATTTCCTGGTATATTATCTGATCCGATGTATGGACGAATACCTTCATCACATCAACGAGTTTTTCCATTTGCCGTGCAACTTTCTGGATCATCTCGGTGGTGGTCTGAACAACAATTGTGAGCAGTTGAACGCCTTTAACTGCCGATTCGGAAGCTGTGATGCTGTCGATATTGATCTGACGCCTGGTCAGAATAATTGTTATCTGTCCAAGGATTCCTATGTGATCCTCGGTGAAAAGTGATATTGTGAATTCCTGTTTCATTTGATTTATTAATAAGTTATTCTGATGTCGGAAACTGATGAACCGGGCTCAACCATCGGGAACACATTTCCTTCCTTCTCAATTAAAATTTCAAGAACATACGCACCTTCTGAAGTGATCATCTCATTTAAAGAGTCAATCAGCTCTTCTCTCTTTGTCACTTTTCTCGCCTGAATTTTGTACGCCTGTGCTATCATCACAAAATCGGGATTTACAAGTTCTGTCGACGCATAGTTTTTAGCATAAAACATGTCCTGCCACTGTCGTACCATTCCCAGGTAGTTATTATTAAGTATAACTATTTTAACAGGTAGCTCGTATTGCAGGATTGTACCAAACTCCTGGATCGTCATCTGGATACCTCCATCGCCCACGAAGGAGATGACCGTTTTATCGGGCCTGCCAATTTTTGCACCTATGGCTGCAGGAAGTCCGAATCCCATAGTCCCCATTCCACCGGACGTTACAAGGCTGTTTGGGTGACTGAATTTATAGTAGCGGGCAGCGACCATCTGATTTTGTCCAACATCGGTAACAATTATTGCTTCACCTTTAGTCATCTCTGAGATCCTGCTTACAACCTCCCCCATCCTGATTTCACCCGATTCCGGCTTCGTCTCAGGTTTGATAACTTTTTCATATTCTGTTTTATCACAGATTCTGAATTCCCTGATCCATTTTTCAAATGAATTGGGTTTTACAAGCTGCATAAGATAACTGAGTGCCTCTTTGGCATCATTGTTTATTTCAACATCTACGACAACGTTTTTATTTATTTCCGCTTCATCTATTTCGATATGAATTATTGTTGCCTGTTTTGCATATTTCTTAAGATTCCCGGTAACCCTGTCATCAAACCTCATTCCTATGGCGATGATAAGATCTGCTTCATTAGTCAGCAGGTTGGGGCCATAATTACCATGCATTCCAAGCATCCCTGTAAAAAGGCGGTGAGCGGACGGAAAAGCGGAAAGTCCAAGCAAAGTTGAGGCAACAGGTATTCCTGTTTTTTCGGCGAACGCCTTCAGTTCATCTTCTGCCCCTGAGATAAGCACTCCATGACCGGCTAATATCAGTGGCCGTTCCGCATGGTTTATCATGATCGCAGCCGATTCTATTTCCTTTTTATGCAATGGGATATGAGGATTGTAGCTTCTGATATACTCACATTTTTTATACTTGAAATTTAACGATCCCTGCTGAGCATCTTTTGTTATGTCAATAAGCACCGGACCTGGTCTGCCGGACTTAGCTATATAAAATGCCTTTGCGATAGTCTCGGGGATATCCTGTGGGCGCTTTACCTGGCAGTTCCATTTTGTGACGGGCATTGAGACACCGATAATATCGGTTTCCTGAAATGCATCAGTTCCGATCAGGCTTGAAACCACCTGTGCTGTAATGAATACAACGGGTACAGAATCGAGAAATGCGTTGGCTATTCCTGTCACGAGGTTAGTTGCCCCCGGACCCGATGTTGCAAAACAAATACCCGGCCGGCCTGTCACCATTGCATACGCCTGTGCGGCATGCGCGGCACCCTGCTCATGGCGGGTAAGGTAATGTTTTATCTTATCCTCATAATCCATAAGTTTGTCGTACACAGGCATTATGGCTCCACCCGGATAACCAAAAATAGTATCTACGCCTTCTTCTATCAGGCATTGCAAAAGAGCATCCGCACCACTGATGCATTCCTGCCCGTTCAATTCTGCCGTTGCTGCTTGTTTTTCCTGTTCAGTCTTCATATTGTATCGTTGTCTAAATGTCGTGTTGTCTTTTACTTTTGTCTTTTTACTTTTGTCTTTTGTCTTCTTCCCAGCACCCAGCACCCAGCACCTATATAACCCTTACTGCACCCAGATCAGCCGAGCTTACGTTTGCGGCATAGGCCTTGAGCGCCGACGAGATTATGCGGTTACGGTTATGTGGCTTGAAAGCTTTTTCACCCCTGGCTTTCTCTTCTTTTCTTCGTAATTCCATTTCTGCATCGGAAATCAAAAGATTTATACTTCTTTTTGCAATATCTATTTCAACCAGATCTCCTGTTTTGATGAGAGCAATTTCTCCGCCTGACGCGGCTTCAGGCGAGACATGCCCGATCGATAGCCCTGAGGTGCCGCCCGAGAATCGTCCATCGGTCAGAAGCGCACATTTTTTATCGAGGCCTTTTGATTTAAGGTAGGAGGTAGG
>DAIUKI010000468.1:0-2629 GCA_036848255.1 Bacteroidales bacterium
TGCCGGTCATGCCAATGTTCTTATCTTCCCTGACCTTAATTGCGGCAATATTGCCTATAAGCTGGTTCAGCGCCTGGCTAATGCTGAAGCGATCGGGCCTATTCTCCAGGGAATGGCTGCTCCGATCAATGATCTTTCGCGTGGTTGCTCCGTAAATGATATCGTAAGCATGATAGCAATTACTGCCAATCAGGCAGCCGCCAAAAAACAGTAAAAAAGATTATCAAATACAATCATAAATATGATTATCCTTGTCTTGAATTGCGGAAGCTCATCAATTAAATACCAGCTTTTTGACATGTCCGACGGAAACATGCTGCTGGCAAAGGGGCTTCTTGAGCGGATAGGATTGGTTGACAGTGTATTAACACATAAACCTTTTGATGGGGAGCCTTACAAGGTGCTAAACGATATCCCGGACCATACCACAGGAATAAACCTTGTGGTGGATGCCCTTACTGACCCAAAACATGGCGTGATAAAAAATGTGAATCAGATCAAAGCTGTAGGCCACAGGGTTGTCAACGGCGGAGAAAGATACAAGGAGAGTATTCTTATCGATAACGATGTAAAGAAACAGATTGAGATAAACATCGAACTTGCCCCACTCCATAATCCGGCAAACCTTAAGGGTATCCTTTCGGTTGAGAAGCTGATCCCCGGTGTTCCGCAGGTAGCGGTATTTGACACTTCATTTCATCAGACAATGCCCGACTATGCATATATGTATGCACTCCCTTATGAATATTATGAAAAGTACAGGATTAGAAAATACGGATACCACGGCACCAGCCACAAGTTTGTGGCCTCTAAAGCTGCAAAAATTCTTGGCCTTGACTGTAAGAAATTAAGGATCATTACCTGCCACCTGGGCAATGGAGCCTCGATTACAGCAATACAAAATGGCCGTTCTATTGATACTTCGATGGGTTTCACTCCTGTCGACGGACTCATTATGGGAACCAGGACCGGGGAGATAGATGCGGGTGTTCTTATTTATATTGCTGATAAGGAACACCTCAATGTCACCGGAGTGAATAATCTGATCAACAAGAAGAGTGGTGTTGCAGGAATTTCAGGCCTCTCCTCCGATATGCGCGACCTTGAAGTCGCCGCCGCGGAAGGTAATGAAAAAGCGCTTCTGGCTCTCAATATGTATGCCTACAAAGTCAAAAAATTCATCGGATCATATATAGCTGCACTTAACGGGCTTGATCTTCTTGTTTTTACAGGAGGAGTAGGAGAGAACGACCACAAAATGAGAGCCATGATCTGCTCTGACATGGAATCGCTAGGCATTAATTTTGATTTTGAAGCAAATAAGGGTGTTCGTGGCAGGGATAAGATATTATCGAAGGCGGATTCAAAAGCTACAGTTATGTGCATTACAACCGACGAGGAATTCGTTATCGCTTCCGACACAAGATATATAGTTGAGAAGTACACGTATCAAGTAGAAAACTAAAAATAACAGTCATGGTTCTGAAAAACATGTCCGATCTGAAGGCGATCGTGGAGGGGAAACCGGGTAAAAAGCTTGTACTTGCCGCAGCTCAGGATCAGCATTCACTGGGAGCTGTTCTGAGGGCATGGAAAGATCAAATCATTGAGCCGATATTTATTGGTGACAAAGAGGGAATTCAGAATATTTGTTTTGCTGAAGGGTATGATATAACAGGACTAAGAATCATCCACGAACCTGATATTGACAAGTCCGTAGAAATGTCAGTAAGGATGCTTAGCAGCAAACAGGCCGACATTCTCATGAAAGGCAAGGTAGGCACCTCCTCGCTCCTGAGAAGTGTCCTGAACAAGGAATGGGGCCTTAGAACGGGTAATCTGCTCTCACATATTGCCCTGTTTGAAGTCGATACCTATCACAAGCTGATTGCTGTCACTGATGTTGCCATGAATATTGCCCCAAACCTCAAGGATAAGATCTCCATAGTAAATAACTCGGTTTCTTTGCTTCACAGGCTTGGATATATAATGCCAAAAGTAGCTGTTCTGGGAGCCGTCGAAATGGTGAACGAAAATATGGAAGCCACACTACATGCTGCATTGCTCTCGAAAATGAATCAGCGCGAACAGATAAGGAATTGTATAATTGATGGTCCTCTTGCCTTCGATAATGCTGTCAGTCTTGAAAGTGCGCAGCACAAAGGTATTAAAAGTGAAGTGGCAGGTGATACCGATCTTCTGCTTATGCCCGATATCGAAGTGGGGAATGTGCTCTATAAATCCCTGGTTTTCTTTGCCAAGGCCAAAGTGGCATCTATAATCCTCGGAGCCCAGGTACCGATAGTTCTGACCTCAAGATCTGATTCCGAGCAGGCTAAATACGATAGTATACTCCTTGCTGCCGCGGCAAGTAAATAGGCTGATATGATCCGATCGCTTGACCAGATGGTTGAAAAGGTCCTTTCGCTTCACAGAAAGCATAGGATCGCAGTTGCGTGGGCCCAGGATATCAATACTATCAGTGCACTCCATAAAGCAGTAAATTACGGTCTGGCCGATGCTGTTCTGATAGGTCAGTCAGCTGAGATAAAGAACATTTGCCGGAGGGCTGGCATAAATCATGAATTGTTTACACTTGTTGATTCTGAAGATGAGGTTAAAGCCTCGG
>DAIUKI010000469.1:0-2628 GCA_036848255.1 Bacteroidales bacterium
ATTTGGTTTATAGGTGATAAGGAAATCATTCTCAAATCCCAGGTAACTGTCAATTTTTACATCATTAGTTGTATAATAGTCCTGCTGAAGATGAAAAGTGTGAAAATCAGCTCTGATATCGATTTTGGCAGAGAGGGTTTGTATTAAAAACAGATAAGGATTTACCAGACCTGCTCCTGCTACGTCAGCCGGGAATTTTGTTATCAAATCCATTGATCCGTTGAACCGGTGGGCAACTCCATATAATGGAACAAAGGAGTGGTCAGTTATATTGGCTGTACCGTTGTTGTTTCCACTGAACAGCTCAGCACCTATTCGTGCGATAAAGTTCCTGGAAGTTGTGTACCGGACTTCAGGCTGCAGGTACCAGGCGGATAAATCTTTTCCGGAATTATTCTTTCCTCCCTGGTAATAGGCATTCAATGTCGAATAAAATCCATTCATTTCCCACTCAAGCCGGCCGCCAAGAGTGTATCGGAAATTAATTTTTTCCGGATTTGTTTTATCCTGATAGCCATCGGTGCTGTTTATGCCTGTCAATGTAAAACTATTATTAATTTTGTAACGTAAGTAATTAACGGCCAGGAATTTATAATTTGAAAATCCCAAAGGAGCATAATCTGTTCCAAAATAGCGTTCGGAGGACTGATTATAGGCAAGTGCCAGTTCGGAAGATAATTTTGGAGTGTTGTATCTGAAATTCAGGGCATCGTGGACTGCGGCACTCAGTCTCCAGTCATTTTCAGCAAATAATCTTTGATTATCATATATCAATCGTTGCCTTCCGGCCCTGATTGAAAAGCTGCTTGTAATGTAAGCCTCGGCCCATCCTTCAAAAAGCTGCATAGTAGCAGATGTCGTTCTTGGATCCTGCTGACCCCAGACCCTCAGATCCTGAACGGAAACTTGCAATACAAATCTGTTATTATAAGCATAATTAGCACTTAACCTGAGTCGTTGGTTCGTAAAGAATGCTCCTGTCGAGGTGTCATTCCTCAGCTGCTGATATCCGTTCCGGAATTCAGTCCGGGGTCTGAATTCAGCATCTATCCGGAGTTTCTTATCGGGGAGTGTCGTCTGTTGATTTATTGAATATTCAGCCCTGAGCGAATCAGCTTTATTCTGAGAAATTGTGTTCTGCTGAACCAGAATATTCAATATATCATTTGCCGTCTGAGAAAATAATTCTCTGGAAAATGTCAGGAAAACTACTAGTAAAAAAGTATATCTCATAATGTCTACCGATATTGTGAACAAAAGTAAACTCTTATTTGTTAGTTTTAATTGGCATTTAAACCAAAAAGGATTAGGTATAAATACTTAACTTTAAGCAGGAGACAAATTTCACAGGATGATTCTTTCAAAAAAAACAAGGTATGCAATGGTTGCACTTGCCAGGTTGGCAAGAGATTATGGCAAGGGACCTGTTCAAATACGTGAGATCTCTGAAAAAGAGAATATTCCGCGGAGCTTTCTTGAAAACATTCTTCTCGAATTACGAAAAATGGGTGTTCTTGGAAGCCAGCTTGGGAAATCCGGAGGATATTATTTGTTACGAAAGCCCGGGGAAGTAAATCTGGCAGAAATAATCGATCATTTCGAGGGTACCTTGTCTCTTTTATATTGTGTTTCCGAAAAAGCTTATCGTCCTTGTGAGTTTTGCAAGAACGAGACTACATGTCAGATCAGAAAAGTATTTAAGGAAATACATGACAACACTGACGCTATTCTGAAAAAAGCAACCCTTGAAATACTTATACAGCGTTAAAATAATCCCTCAACCGATAAATATCTTTCACCTGTATCATAGCAAAAAGTCAGGATTTTCGATCCCTTCGGAACATCTTCCAGTTTTTGATTCACTGCAGCCAATGATGCTCCTGATGATATTCCGATAAACAATCCCTCCTCTTTTGCAGCTCTTTTTGCAAAGTCAAATGCTTCTTCTTTACTTACTTTTATTATTCCATCCAATAGTTTTGTATTGAGGACAGAAGGAATAAATCCGGCGCCAATTCCCTGCAACGGATGAGGCCCCGGAGGGCCGCCGCTTAATACCGGAGATAATTCCGGTTCAACAGCAAATACTTTAAGATTCGGGAATTTCATTTTTAATACTTCAGCACAACCGGTAATGTGTCCCCCTGTACCCACGCCAGTTATCAGATAATCCACTCCTTCAGGAAAATCGTTTATGATCTCCTGTGCCGTGGAAGTCCTGTGAATTTCAGTATTGGCCGGATTGTCAAACTGCATCGGGATCCATGAACCGGGAATTTCGGAACATAACTGATTCGCACGTTCAATTGCTCCTTTCATGCCTTTCTCTCTTGGTGTCAGATCGAATTCAGCTCCAAAGGCACTCATTATCTTCCTTCTTTCTACCGACATTGATTCGGGCATTACAAGGATAATTTTATAGCCTTTTACAGCAGCAACCATCGCCAGTCCGATACCTGTATTGCCGGAAGTCGGCTCAATTATAACACTGTCAGGCTTCAGAAGCCCTCTTCTTTCTGCATCCTCAACCATCGATAATGCGATACGATCCTTGATGCTGGCTCCCGGGTTGGCTTTCTCGAGTTTTACCCAGACAGAATAATCAGGACCGAATAATCTGTTGATTTT
>DAIUKI010000470.1:0-2624 GCA_036848255.1 Bacteroidales bacterium
TTGCGGAGTACAGCCCGGAATACTTTATACCAGCTATTGTTTCGACTTTCTGATATTTTTCATTGATGTACCTCAGGTCTTCGTCAAGCACCATCAGCTCATGGTTTCCAAGTATAAAGTGAACCATCCCGCCAGCTTTTGCAGCCTGTTTTTCAAGGCTAAAAAGATGCCAGAGCACCTCTGTGACCCTGTCGCCTCTGTCGAAAGCATCACCAAGATAAACCAGATGTCCCCTGCCGAATTTCCAGTTCAGATTCTTGTCAATAATCCCGTTTGCTTTTAATTGATTAAGGTATTGGTTGTACTGCCCGTGAACATCTGTTATAACAGCAATGCTGTCAACCCGTTTGAAACTCTGGTTAAAGTCAGGTTTCTGGCTGAATACATTTATGAGTTGCTTATAATCAGATGATTGATGTGGAGCAATTTTTATTTTAGAACGGTCTCCGGGCAAAATAAATTCCTCTCTGAGCAGGCTGTTTTCAATCCACAGGACTTTAAGAGTATCATTTTTCCGGGAAATATAAGGGCCATCATTGACGGGTACGCTGTCTCTTCCGTCTGACCCGGAAGAGGCTGACAGGGCCGGAATAAAGGATGAGAAGATTATCAGGTATAGGAATTGTTTCTTCATTCTGTTCTGTTTAAAACTTTGAGCTGTAAACCTATAGAGAGTAACGTGTAACATCCTCAGTTTGTTCCGGAAAGTTAATACTTCTTCTGGCAATTGATACCGGCTGAAAATCCTTGTTCAGCCCAAGAGGTAATCACCTGAACAGGCATGATATTCAGGTTTCATACAGTTGAATTCATTAAGTGAATCAAGGCGATTATCTATTATATTATTGATCATGAACATAGTTAGAATATTCTTGTTATGGTATTGACTTGAGTGACAACATTTCATATATTTACTATATCTAAAAGAAAATCAGAGCTCAGGCCGGATAATTATCTGTTCAGATACCTTTTATGAAAAACAGGATTTACATTCGGAGTTGCATTATAGCTTTTCTTGTTTTACCTCTTTTTTGCCAGAACAGTATCTCCGTTGCCCAAGCCCCACTCCGGGATGCATCAAATCCCAGTTTCGGACTCTTTGAAAACGAAGCGCCTCTGGAGATAACCCTTCAGTTCGATCTTTCGACCTATCTGAGAACCAAACCGAAGGAAGAATACATGAAAGGCAAGATTACCTTTCATCCCGGCAGCGCAGATTCCTTGACAAGGGACATCAGGCTCCGGACCAGGGGGATATTTCGCAACGCGGAGTGCTACTATGCTCCGCTGGAACTGAACTTCAAGGATGCAGATTTCGGGTATTCAGATCTTGACAGCATAAGGAAAATCAAACTGGTGCCTCAGTGCAAACCGGACACTGAAAGTGAAAAGAACGTTCTGATAGAGTACCTGATCTATAAGATGTACAGTGCAATGACTGACACCAGCTTCAGAGTCAGACTACTGACCGTAAACTATATCGATTCGGAAAACAAGAAAAAGCCATTCACTCAGTTTGGATTTTTTATTGAACCGACGCAGATGCTGGCAGGCAGGACGAATTCCGTTGAGATTGAATCGCATGCCCTAAATCAGAAAACAATCTATCCCCACATGATCGACCGTATTGCTATTTTCAATTATATGATAGGGAACTTTGACTGGGCTGTACCAAATCAGCATAATATAAAAACGTTTAAACCACTGGTCTTTGAAAGTGTCTACCTGGCCACAGCGGTTCCCTATGACTTTGATTTCACGGGTCTTGTTGATGCTGAATATGCGGTTCCTGATGATAAGATAACAGGGACAACCTCTATCCGTGAACGCATCTTCCTTGGAGTGTGCCGAAGCAGGGAGGTGTACCAGAAAGACCTCGAGGAATTCCTGGAAAAGAAGGATGAGTTTTACGGACTGATAAACGAATTCCCTTACCTGAATGCAAAGCAGAAAAAGAACATGATCTATTATCTGGACACATTTTACGAACAATGCACAGGAAAGCAAAGGATACTGAATGTGTTCTTAAGCAGATGCAAGGACTTCTAATTCTAAAATATATATACTATGACTACCGGTTTTTTTAATTTGAATAACCCCGACTTCTGGGCAATAATAGAGAGGTTTGGAATCAACCTTATTTTTCTTTTCCTTCTGCTGCGCATGGTATATTACAGGTATTCCAAAAGGGCGAATTACCTGTTCGGTTTTTTCCTTATGGGCGTTGTGATCTTCTTCATAGGCGCCATGCTGAAGATTGTTTCCATGCAGTTTCAGATGGCTATCGGCCTGTTTGCAATTTTCACCATCCTTAATCTCCGGACAATAAGTTTTGATGTAAAGAACATGGCATATCTTTTTGCCGTTATTGCCATTTCTGTACTGAACTCGATTGATCTCAGGGGGGAATTTCCTACCGTGGGAATTTTGATTTTTGATATAATAATCATTGCCACCGCATATATTCTTGAGGCACTGCTTGAAAAAAAGGACAAATGCATTTCGCATCCCATAGTTTATGATAACCTCGAAATGCTTAAACCTGAAAACAAGAAGGAGCTCATAGCCGATGTTGCAGTAATTACCGGCCTCAATGTCAAAAAGGTTAAGATCCGCAGGGTGAA
>DAIUKI010000471.1:0-2619 GCA_036848255.1 Bacteroidales bacterium
TTTCACCCGGTCTTATAGTTACTGAACCAAGGAACAGATCGAGAATGAAGAGGAGAATCAGCAAAATCGTTAATATGCCGAATATTACTCCGGATTTGTTAACGGAAAGTTGAGTGACATGGCTCTGTTGTTTTTTAGATGACATGAACACCGGATTAATTTAATTGCCAATAATAAATTAGTTCATTCCCTTCAAACAGGTCCGGGTGCAGAATAGAAGCGATATCCCTCAGAATTATGTGAGGATTCAGTGATCCGCCCTCCCAGTAATCATTTCCACCGTTTTTGCCTGTCCTTCTGTTATTGTTGAAGAGATTACCTTTTTTAAAACATTCAAGCTGTGACAGTCTTTCATCTATTGAGACGATCTCGCTTCGTGAATTTGCACTTCCGGTGTTTAGCCAGTAGTCGGCAGTAAGGGCTTTTACGAAGACATTCTCGAGCCCGACGGGCATCGAGAATGAAGATTCCGTATCCTTCCAGAGGTATTCACCGCCGGCGTCTCCGATAAGCCTGGAAATATATGAGTTGCCCGGGGAAATGTACCATGTATCCCTGAATGGCAGGCCAAGAAGGACCTTAGGTCTTATCCTGGTATTTGCACTTATATATGACTTCAGTTTATTGTACTCCTTCTCGATTTTGCTGAATATGGAATCAGCTTTCTCTTCCTTGCAGCAGAGCGCTCCCATCAGCTTAATCCATTCGGCTTTTCCAAGGGGATCGTGTTCAAGGTAGTCGGCATTGTATATTACCCTGATTCCCATTTCCTTAAGCTTCCCTATATAACCTGTTGATTCACTGCCGACGCCATAAACCATAACGATATCAGGATCGAGCTTCAGTATAAGTTCCTTGTTAAGGTTATCCTCGTAGCCTACTTCCCGTATTTCCCCATTATTTACACGCTGAAGAAGAGTATCATTATAGATGAACCGGGTACCAGAAAATCCGGCGACTGAGCCTGCCTCTCCAAGCGCTGATAACATAGCAAGGTGAGTTGTCGACATGCAGACTATTTTTTTCACCGGCACCCGGATCACTTTCAGGGTGTCGATTAAAGAGGGTAAATCTTCACCGGCATGGACAAGGTACCAATCCTGAGCAATATCTCTCGCTCCCTGCCACGGATTCAGTACAGAGACCTGCGAATACCCCTCCATTATTTCTATTTTATACCTCTTCGCATACGAAACAATGGGCTTTCCCGCTGTTTCCTGGTTCCCGGGAGATTTCATTGTATTTCCGGAGCAGGAAAAGAGGATAACCGAGGTGAAAACCAACCGGGTTAACCCCTGCATGACACAAAAATGGTTCCTGATTAGATCCGGAAATTTCATTCGGTGTTTGGATCGGGATTGATTTTAAAACAAAGATTGCCGGGGATGATATCAGCCGTCATTTCAGAAATAAAAACACCTTCGTTGCTATATCTTATTACTTTTCCCATCTGAACATAGTCACCGGCATCAGTAATAAATATCTCGCCATTTGAGGGATTCACCCCCATCCTGTAAAAAACATGATTTTGCTCCGAAATGAAAACCTCTGTTGGCAAAGCTGAAGCATCAATTTTCAGGCGTCTGACGCCATTGAGCAAATAGAAGAGAGTCGCCCCGGAGTCATTTATCTGAAGGCAGGTCGGAGAATCAGTCACAGCCGGGAAAGTAAACCTCTTGTCAATGGAATTTGTTCTCGTGTTAATTGCAATGAGTTCGGCAAAATTTTCTCTCTTCCAGCCACCGTTGCAGAGGACCCATAAAGTCCCATTTTTATCAATTACCATGCTTTCAGGTTCAATCCCCACTTTAATTGAATCAATGACCTCGTCAGTCATCGTATTTATAACCATTACCTTGTTGCCTCCTGCCCAGCTTGCAGCATAAGCCCTGGTTGACAATGTTACAATAGCCTCGGATGATTTCTTCAAATCAATAAATCCTGAAACAGAATTTGCCGCGAGATCAAGAATTGTAACCGAATCTGAATAAAGGCTTGTAACATAAGCTTTTGTCCCGCCAATAAATGAAATATACCTGGGTGATACAATCTTCTTAATTGTGGTGATTGATTTCATGTCGTTTCTGCCGACCACTTCAATTTTGCCGGAATTATTGACAAGGATATATGCCCTGCCTCCATCCATTCCCATTGAATAAGGGACATCCCCAAGCGGGCGGCTATTTTTGTCCTGAAAGACATTATTAAAAATTTTCAGTGAATCATAGGAAAAATATGAAAGAGAACCATTACCCGACCTGAAATTACCCTCATTGAGAATAAATACCCCTTCTCCTGCAAGATAAGTTTCATCTGTGCCGATGATCACGGGATTAAACTCTCTCACGCATGAGAGTAGATGAGGTAGTATAATCAGGATTAAGGCCTTGCGCATAATTTATTTCTTGAGTTGACAGACAATTGAGACTAAAAAGCTTCTTCCCGGCATTGGATAATAGGCGATATTCTGGTAGCTGACGCTGAAGATATTTTCGATTAACACATTTAAACCGAACGAAGCATGACCTGTGTTCAGTTTAGTTCCGATGTTCAGGTCGCTTACCAAATACGGCGGGAGGTACTGTGAATTATCAGCAGTCAGATATCTTTTACCGGTAT
>DAIUKI010000472.1:0-2592 GCA_036848255.1 Bacteroidales bacterium
ATTGTCAGGCATAGTTTTTACATAGAATCTGTAATCGAATGTCAGTTCAATCTTGTCGCCATTTTTCCATTTCCGATCGAGCTTTATGTATGAAAGAGGCTTAATATCAATGGGAACAGGCACCCCATTTACCAATACTTTTGTCTGGTTAGTCACCCAGTCGGGCATAAACAAATTTATGGTAAATCTGGAAGCCGTTTTTGTTGAAACTGCAAACTGAATGACCGGATTAGCTGGAAAATTACCTTTTTGGCTGATAATTGTTTCCCTGGAGTTCCATTTGACTTCGGAGGGAATATAGAGGTTTACCCAAATATTGTCGTTATTAGAAAAATAGATATTCGAATTGAGGTGGGAAAATGCTTCGATGCTTGTCCCGTTGCAACACCGGAAATCTGATTCTTTTAAGAACTTCTTATTTTGGGGCGAACTTAATGGGAGGTGGTAAACGTACGTTCCATTTTCACTGTTTTGCAGCGCCATTACCGAATTGTAAAAAGTATTCATATACACATTGGCGCATTCGGGAGAAGCGGTCCATTGAAACATTGTACTTGTAATTTTCTGGGTGTTGTGCGATACGCAGGATTCGGCAATTTCGTTTGTAAGGGTTTTACTGAGGAGATCAGGTAAACCCCAATGTTCTGCAGTGCGTGATGTGGGAGTTGTAGCTGTCGGACGGGGTCCGCTACTTGAACCATTTACATAAGTATGATGATGTATCAGAATATTCCAGAAACCTGCTGTTACATCACGGTAATATATCTCACCGGTATTTTCGTAACGACTGGCAAATCCAATTACAAGGGGCAAGTGCGTATTTGAATGTAAACCGGGCAATATATCCTGCCCTTCATACAATGGCTGGGTAAACCATTTTCTGTCGAAAAGCGATGCGAGTTTCAGATGTACCGGATCTTTTGAAACAGTATATAAATTATGCAAAACATCGTTCATTCCTCCAGGTTCGTTTGGAGGATTGGCATTTGTGGTATTTAATACTTTTTCAATGACTTCAGGCGACAGTTTATCCATACGCTCTTTTACATAATCAGCCATATTTAAAACCATTCCGTAAGCTTTCTTATTTCCGGTAAGGGTGTAAACATCAAGCAAACCCTGCATGATTTTATGATAGGTATAGTATGGTGCCCAAACGCCACTGAACCTGGTTTCCAGGGTTGCGAAATCTTTTTCTGGAAATGCACTAAGGTATTTTCCTCCCTGATTCTGCTGACAATCCCATAAAACATCAACCATATAGCTAATTCGTTTTTGCAAAAGAGTATCGCCGTTTTTTTCAATAAGCGATGCACAGGCAGAAAGATAATGGCCCACGAAATGTCCGCGAAGACCTATTTTAGGCGATTCCCACCCATCGAGCGGTTGTGCATCAGATTTTATTCCGGCATTCACCCTGAAGTTATGCAATAACTGGTCAGGATCCAGTTCATGCAGGAAATTTGTATTGAGTGTTTCGCGTTGTTTTATCCATGAATCGTTAAGTACGACTTCTTTGTTTGAGAATGCAATTGGCCATTTCTCCTTTTCCAAAAAAGTCTGACCTGACGTTTTCTGACAAAAAAGAATGATTATGACCCCGTGTAATATCAGATTTTTCATAACCATTTTTATATCTTATTATAAATGTGCTTTTACTGCAAAGTAAGAATAACTATTGTACTTGTCAACAATGAGAAAGAATAAACTATGTGTCTTTCCGGAATTATGATCTACCTTTGAAGGACACAGATATATTACAGAAAAAATACAGCTAAACAATTACAAAAAATTTTTATATTAAAACGATCAAAAAATATTAGAAGATGAAGAAATTACTATTTCTATTGGGTTTTGTTTTTTCACTGACTTCCTATTCTCAGGTTGCTCCTCCCAAACCATTCGGGCCGGTTCCGAATGAGAACCAGATGAGATGGCAGGAAATGGAATATTATTCTTTTCTCCATTTCTCAATTAATACCTTCACCGATCAGGAGTGGGGAAGTGGAGATGAATCTGCCAGCCTGTTTAATCCGAAAGACCTGGATTGCCGCCAGTGGGCACGTGTTTGCAAGGAAGCAGGGATGAAAGGGATCATTCTGACAGTAAAGCACCACTGTGGTTTCTGTCTCTGGCCGTCAAAATATACCGAGTTTTCTGTAAAAAACTCGCCCTGGAAAAATGGCAAAGGGGATGTTGTTCGCGAACTGGCTGATGCCTGTAAAGAATATGGTTTGAAATTAGGTGTCTATCTGTCGCCGTGGGACAGAAACCATGCTGATTACGGGAAACCCGAATACATTACATACTTCAGAAACCAGCTCACTGAACTCCTTACCAACTATGGACCAATTTTCGAAGTCTGGTTCGACGGAGCCAATGGTGGCTCAGGATATTATGGTGGTGCAAGGGAAACCCGCAGAATTGACAGTAAGACATATTATGACTGGAAGAATACCTACAACCTGATCCGCAAGCTTCAACCAAATATTGTAATCTGGAACGATGGAGGTGACAGAGGTGATCTACGATGGGTTGGAACCGAAGCCGGCTTTGTTGGCGAAACAAACTGGAGTCTGCTGAATGCGACCG
>DAIUKI010000473.1:0-2588 GCA_036848255.1 Bacteroidales bacterium
GGAATTGTTGAATAGAAAACTACAACTGAATATGAAGAAGATATATATATCACTTATAATTACTTTTGTTTCGGCCCTGCCGTTAAGTGCACAGAGTCTAACCCAGCTGGAAGGAAGCTTTAAGACTGGACCTGCAATTATCCTTATCGCAACCCTGGTGACGTTCGTCCTGGTGGGAATATTCTTCCGAGCCAAGGATCCGGCAGACTATTATGCAGCTGGAAGAAAAATTTCGAAAGTTGGATCTGGTATGGCCATTGCCTCAAACTGGATGAGCGCTGCTTCCGTACTTGGCATGGCCGGTATGATGTATGGATTTGGATATAACGGACTTGCTTACGTTGTCGGATGGACCGGAGGGTATGTCCTTCTTCTGATCCTTATGGCTGCCCAGATCAGAAAATATGGAAAATATACAGCTCCTGATTTTATAGGGGATCGTTACTATTCGCGCGATTTGCGTATTGTAAGTGCAATATTTACAATTCTTATATCATTTGCATATTGTGTTGGGCAGTTCGGCGGAATTGGCCTGATGTTCAAATGGATACTTGGACTTGACTATACACTGGCAGTGATCATTGGTTCGTCGGTTGTGCTTTTATACACTCTGATTTCAGGAATGATCGGAGCAACAAAAAATATGCAAATCCAGTATGTCATTATTGTGGTTTCTTTCCTGATCCCGGTTTTCATAATGGCATTTAAATTCGACTATTTCTGGCTCCTGCCTCAGATTGGATACGGTGCTGCTGTAACTGATGTCGTGCAGGGTATACCTGCTCCGAATATTTCAAATGGGGTTGCCCTGCTTAATGCATATGGCCATGATTTTTCGATAGTCCCAAGCCCTGAATTTGCAATGCCATGGGATCCGTCGACAGGAACCACATTTTTCCAATGGGTAGCTATCTGTTTTTCCCTGATGGTGGGAACAGCCGGATTGCCTCATGTGATTCAGCGGTTCTATGTTGTTCCCAAAGTTACCGATGCCAGATGGTCAGTTGTCTGGGGATTGTTTTTTATTTGTCTTGTTTACTGGACCGCTCCGGCTTATTCTACGTTCGGCAAGCTGCTTTCTTCTAATCCCGATGTAGGTGTCCTGGCAAAAGATGCAATTGTCGTATATACTGCTCAGTTGGGAGGTGTGAATTCTCTCGTTGTCGGTCTGCTTGCTGCCGGTGCTATCTCCGCAGCATTTTCGACTGTTTCGGGATTGCTGGTGGCTGGTGCGTCCGCATTTTCCCACGATCTTTATGTAAGGGTAATCAATCCTGACTCCACCCCTAAGCAGCAATTGAAAATAGCAAGGATTGGAACGATAATAATGGCTGTTGCAGTGACTGTTGTTGCACTCCTGAAACTCGGGCTGATTGCGCAGCTGGTTTCAGTTGCATTCTCTATGGCAGCATGTACAATTTTCCCTCTCTTTTTACTTGGGATCTGGTGGAGCGGTTCAAACAGGGCTGGTGCCAAAGCCGGATTAGCTGCAGGAATTCTTGTTACAACAATTTCCATCACCTACTTTATCGTCGGGTTAAGCGGCGGCTCTCTTCCCGGACAGGAATTTATTTCTTACTGGTTAAATGTCTGGTACTTCGCATGGATCGGGGCACCTCTGGCAATAATTGTTAATATTATTGTTTCAATGCTGACCACCCCGACACCACTGGAGATAAAGAAATTTCTTGCCGAACAGGTTCATAACTGATGCAGTTCAGGGATATTTTTAAAATTTCGAAAGGAACGAAAGTGATCCTGTCGATCACTCTCTCGGTTTCTTTGCTGGCAATTGTTTTTGCAGTCTTTTATTACAGGAGTATTAATAATTCTGAGGATCCCCGGATCAGGAAAGCAAGGGAATTCCTGGCTAAATATGATAAACTTTCCGGCGGTGTTGACAGCTTCAATTCTTTTTACCTTCTTGATTCCGCCTACAGTATCTTCCGGTCACTTACTGACTATAGAAAATCATTTGAGACAGGACTCATACATAATAACAAATGCAGCGCACTGCTCATAATGGCAATTTACGACAGTTCAATTACCGAAAATGAAAAAAAAGAATTGCTCTCCCTTTCAATGAAATATTGTGATAGCAGTATAACCAATTATACTGCATGGATTTCAGAATGGGATGGATTGGCTCCTTCAGCCGTTGAAGGCAAAATAAGTCAGTTTATGATGAAGGATGATCCATTGTTTAAAAGTTCTGACTTCAGAAAAGTACTTCAGAGAAGGATCAGAAATATCTGTTCGGCCCAGATTGAAACACCGCGAAGGTTGTCTGTAAGTCTGACAAACAAAGGGACAATCTACAGGCATATGATGAACGCTGATTCAGCTCTGATATGCTATCAGGATGCCCTCGCCCTGTGGGAGGAAAATATTACGGCAAAAAGCAATCTGAGTGTCTTATTAGGGGGAGAGCCTGTCAGGGCAACACTTATTCAATCCCTTTTCCCTCCTGATAAAAATAAAAAGTGAAGAGTGTTTTAAATATATCAGATCTGACTGAATCTGTTTAAAGCTAACAAATGGAAATAAAATGAAACGGACCACAATTATTGCTTTGGTAACAGTTGCCA
>DAIUKI010000474.1:0-2571 GCA_036848255.1 Bacteroidales bacterium
GCATGGCGTAATGCAATTAATTTACCGTAATAAAGTTAGGGCAAAAAAACAAGAAAACTGAGAAGGGGGGAGGATTATTAAACGGAGGGGCCTAAATAAAAATCATGGATTCCTTCAGGACCTTACCGCTCTCGTCTGTTCCATAGATCTTCAATCCGACGCTTACCGTCGCATTGCTTATGAGATCGATCACAGGGCTCAGATCATCCTTGATATCATCAATATCATCGAAATCCTCAATCGGAAAATATATGTGAAGGAAAAGCACACTCTCCGGCTTGTTTATACCGGTAAGAGACTTTACAATTTTTGCCAGCCAGATCGAAGAAGCGGTATTGAAATATTCAAGATTTAACCTTAAATTTGTCGTTTGCTTTGGATTTTTCACATATTCGTTGACCCAGTCAAGAATAGGCTCAAAAATCCTGGGAGCATTGATCGGAATGGATTTACCTGATAATATCAGTTCTCCACTCATAAAATTCAGATCAATAAGCGGGGTTTTATCACTTTGTTCAACGAATAAATTCTTTAACTCCTTCATAACACGCTGGGTTTATATTCCTTCTTTTAATTACTCAAATCGATATACTCAAAAGTATAACATCTTTTTATTTCTTATAGAGTTTTTAATCAAAAAGAAATGATCGGTTGTCAAATAAAACTGTTTGTTGATATAAATTCCTGATGCCCGACATAAAAACTACGCCCATACCATCGCCGTTTGACAGTTTATACGTCAATGTTATTTAAATGTTATATTTGCAAACGCAAATTTTTTAACCAATGGAGATTATTCTAAAGGATAAGATAATAGAAGCTGTTAAAGTCCTTTATAATAGCGAGGTCCCCGGAAATCTTATTCAACTTCAGGAGACAAGGAAAGAGTTCATGGGTGATTTTACACTGGTGGTATTTCCCCTTCTGCGTTATTCAAAAAATACCCCCGAAAGGACCGGGGAAAGCATTGGCAATTACATTCTTGAATCTTTCCCTTCCGTATCCGGTTTTAATGTCATCAAAGGGTTTCTCAACCTTGAAATATCCGACAAATGGTGGATCGAGTACTTTGCGGGTCTGGCATCCGGTAAGAATCTGCTTGCGAACTGCCAGACGAAAAATCCGGAAGTGATCCTTGTTGAATATTCATCACCCAACACGAACAAGCCTTTGCATCTCGGTCATATCCGGAACAACCTGCTTGGTTTTTCGTTATACAGGATTCTTTCCTCCATCGGACACAGGGTGATTAAAACCAATATAGTGAACGACCGCGGCATCCACATCTGTAAATCGATGATTGCATGGAAAAAATATGCGAACGGTGAGACTCCTGAGTCAAGCGGCATGAAGGGGGATCATCTTGTAGGCAAATACTATGTACGATTTGAACAGGAATATAAAAGCCAGGCCGAAGGGCTCGTAAGGAGCGGAATGAGCGAACCTGAGGCAAGAAACTCGGCATCGCTGATGGTTGAAGCAAGGGAAATGCTCCTGAAGTGGGAGCAGGGCGACCCCGAAGTTGTTGACCTCTGGAAAAAAATGAATTCGTGGGTATATACCGGATTTGATCAGACCTATAAAATGCTTGGAGTCGATTTTGACAAAATATACTATGAGTCAGATACATATTTAACCGGTAAGAAGATTGTCATGGAAGGGCTGAGGGATAATATCCTTTATCAGGCCGAAGACAAATCAATATGGGTCGATCTGACTTCACAGGGACTCGACCATAAGCTTCTTCAGAGGTCCGATGGTACAGCGGTCTATATGACCCAGGACCTTGGAACCGCTGTGGCAAGACAAAATGATTACCATTTCAATAAAACCCTGTATGTGGTTGGTAATGAGCAAAATTATCACTTTCAGGTTCTAAGGGCCCTGATGAAAAAGATGGGCCACGAATGGGCCGACGGCCTTATCCATTTTTCGTATGGTATGGTTGAACTTCCGGAAGGAAGGATGAAATCACGCGAAGGTACAGTGGTAGATGCCGATGACCTGATAAATGAGATGAAGGTGACTGCAAAAACGGTATCGCTCGAACTTGGCAAACTCACCGAATATCCGGAAGAAGAAAAAGATGAAATTTTCAGAAAAATAGGGTTGGGTGCTCTTAAGTATTATATATTGAAGGTTGATCCTCATAAAAACATGACTTTCAATCCTTCCGAATCCATTGATTTCAACGGGAACACCGGGCCTTTTATCCAGTATACTTATGCCAGGATCAAATCGGTATTCAGAAAGGCGGAGCAAAATGGCATAATTCCTGACCAGGAATCTGTCCATACCGCCAACCCAGGGGTCAAGGAGATAGAACTTATAAAGCTGCTCAGGAAATTTTCTGATACTGTCAATGAAGCTGCATCGGAATATTCTCCAGCTATTATAGCTAATTACTGCTATGAGCTTTCAAAGGAATTCAACCAGTTCTATCACGACTTCTCCATCCTGGGAGAGGAAGATATTTCGAGGAGGAATTTCCGGCTTTTCCTGTCGAAGGTCACGAGCGAGGTTTTAAATACGGGAATGTGGCTCCTGGGGATTGAAATGCCTGAAAGAATG
>DAIUKI010000475.1:0-2556 GCA_036848255.1 Bacteroidales bacterium
GGAGATGTCTATTCAAAGGATCTTGCTCTGTGGATAATAGGGATGATCGGATCGAATGGTGCAAACTATATGTCGGTTGAATACCATGGTGACGGAGTCAGATGCCTATCAGTATCCGACAGAATGACTATGGCCAATCTGGCTTCCGAAATGGGAGCGAAGAATGCTGTTTTCCCTTACGATGAGGTACTCAGCGAATTTATTGGCCAGGGATCAGAGAATCGGGCCGGAATATGGGCCGATGATGGAGCAGAGTATTATCGCGAGATAAATATTGACCTTGATAAAATAGTTCCAGTTGTTGCCGCTCCCCATAATGTCGACAATGTCAAAACAGTAGCCGAAACTGCAGGAATTCCAGTGCATGAGGGTCTGATAGGCACGTGCACAAACGGAAGGATAGGGGATCTTCGGATTGCTGCCGGAATACTGAAAGGGAAAATGATTAAGAATGGTTTTCAGCTGAATGTTATTCCCGCCTCCGATAAGATATTCCTTCAGGCGATCAGCGAAGGGATCATAACAACCCTTATTGAATCAGGAGCAAACATCCTTACACCTTCGTGTGGTCCCTGCCTTGGCACAGGGCTGGGAATTCCGGCAAGCGGGCATACGGTCATTTCAACTGCCAACCGTAATTTCCCGGGCAGGATGGGGAACAAGGAAGCAGGTATTTATCTTGCCTCACCTGCCACCGTTGCCGCTTCGGCCCTTACAGGAGTGATAACTGATCCCCGTGTGAAAAGAGATAATGTAAAATATCCATATTCTGCGGAACAGAGTATTACCTCGTTCATCAGGGAGGGTGAAAACAGGAAGTCAGGGAATGTCTGGAATTATTCGGATGTTGATAATCTCAATACCGATCAGATGTTTGCCGGCAAATACACTTATAGCGTTTTAAGCTCTGATCCGGCGTCCATTATCCCACATCTCTTTGAGGATTTTGATCCCGCATTCAGGACAGATGTCAGAGAGGGTGATATTATTATTGCCGGAGATAATTTTGGATGCGGAAGTTCACGTGAGCATCCTTCGGTCGGTCTGGCATATTCAGGTATCAAAGCGGTTATTGTTAAATCAGTCAACAGGATATTTTACCGTTCGTCCATAAACCAGGGACTTCTGTTGATAGTTCACAAAGAAGCAGTGGAGGCTTACAAACAGGCAGATAGTGTAAGCATCAGCCTTGAGAAGGGTGAAATATTGGTAGGCGACAGAAGATTTTGTTTTGAACCGCTTCCCGGTAAACTCAGGGAGATTATCGAGAAGAAGGGATTGGTCAATTATATGAAGTCGGTTTGAACAACCAGGTCGCGCTCACAGCGCTACCATTCATCTTCCAATAGCCAGGGTCCCGCCCCGGGTAGATAGCACCCAAAAAGTTATCAATATTATATTGTCATATTCCCCGGGCGAAACCGGGGCTATTGGAAGTCAATGCCGCTGGCATTGTATTGATTTATTAGAAATCCAAAGCATAATTCTTTAGTGTACATTGAAAATGCGCAAAAAGAGCAGCTACGAAATGGGTGAGAGGATGTTTTTTCTTGACTGCAATCAAAAAAGTTATATTTTTGCATGCTGAATCGGGTTCCGTAGCTCAGCTGGATAGAGCAACAGCCTTCTAAGCTGTGGGTCGGGCGTTCGAATCGCCCCGGAATCACAAAATACCCGGATGGGATGTGGAGCTTAGGCTCCCTTCGTATTATTTTCCCCTGTTACTTATCATTGTAATAATTTTCCATTCCCCGTCAAATTTCTTCCATATATCAATAAACCTGCCCTTATCCTGAACCGTTCCGTCTTTTGTTTTCATCGTTATCTCATCATTTCCACGAACGTATGCAAGGTCGCCTGAGGATGATATTTCCACTACATCAATAGAATATTTGTAGGTATTGAAAAGCAAAGTCGTATCGGAAAGCATAGTTTCAATACTCTCTCTTATTGCCTTAATCCCGGTGAGGGTTGGTTTTTCTGAACTCATACTGACAGCATCGGCAGAATATAGATTCATTATATGATCGGCATCCTTTGACATAAAACCAACCGACCACTGATCTTCCAAATTCAGGATAGCATCCTTTTCAACCTGAATATCCGATTTAGACCCGACGGTGCATCCCGATAAGATTATGCATGTCCAAAAGAACAGAGTAAGTTTTTTCATGCCATAGATTTTAAGTTAATTTCTTTTAAATCATTGAAGTGTAAAGTTATAACTAATATTTTGCTATTATGATCATTTCGGATTTTGGATTTTGGATTTCGGATTATAATTGTTCCTTAATCCGCAATCAAAAATCCGCAATCCGCAATGTCAGTGACTTCTATGATTTCAATACAAAATTCGGATAATCCAAAACCAAAGCGGTCAAAACTGATGGTAAAACAAGGACCATAGTCCGAGGTGTACGGCAATGATATTTTTCGTTTCTCTCTGAATGACAAACGTTTAGGTAGGCAGGAAAAAGGATGAGGTGGTGGTTGGAAGCAAAGCCTCCAACACCACCTCACCATACTAATTATATTAATCGCAAAGGGTATCTATTT